>CAINVP010000021.1 GCA_903854185.1 uncultured Actinomycetes bacterium | reverse complement strand
TTCAGTGAATGCCCTCCTTGAAGCCCATTCGCTCAAAGAGAGCGGTAGCGTTAAAGCAGTTGTTGCGGTCGGCTGCATGGCCGAGCGCTACGGCAAAGAGTTAGAAGAAGCCCTTCCTGAGGCAGATGGAATTCTCGGTTTCGACTCATACAAAGATATCTCCTCCCGCCTGCAAATTATTTTGGGCGGCGGCTCGGTTGAAGCACATGTAGCGAAGGACCGCCGCGACCTGCTTCCGATTGCGCCAAGTGAGCGACAGAGCGAGAGCGCCACAGTTTTATATAGAAAACGCCTAGATAGCGCTCCGTGGGCATCACTTAAAATCGCCTCTGGCTGCGATCGCCGTTGCTCCTTCTGCGCCATTCCCTCATTCCGTGGCTCGTTCCTCTCCCGTAGACCTACTGAGATCCTCGATGAAGCCCGCTGGCTTGCTGAAAATGGGGCGAGCGAACTCTTCCTCGTCAGCGAGAACACAACCTCGTACGGAAAAGATTTGGGCGATTTAAAGATTCTTGAGAAGTTACTTCCTGAAATCGCCAATATTGATGGCGTAGAACGTATTCGAGTCTCTTATTTGCAACCGGCAGAGATGCGGCCATCGCTCTTGCAAGCGATGATTGCGACCGAAAAAGTTGTCCCGTATTTCGACCTCTCTTTCCAGCATGCAAGCGGGACCCTTCTCCGTCGCATGCGTAGATTCGGTGATGGTGAGAAATTCCTCCACCTCATAGATCAGATTCGCGCACTTGCTCCAGAAGCCGGAATTCGCTCAAATGTGATTGTCGGTTTCCCAGGCGAGAGTGAGAGTGAATACCAAGATCTCATTGATTTCGTCGGCGCTGCCCGACTCGATGCCATTGGCGTCTTTGGCTACTCCGATGAAGAGGGCACTGAAGCCGTCGGACACACTGGAAAGATTGATGAAGATGAGATCCGTGCCCGCGTTGAACGATTGACGACACTTGTTGATGAAGTTGTCTCTCAACGAGCGGAAGATCGTATTGGCGAACGTGTCCGAGTCTTGATTGAAGATGCAGAAGCGGGCGAGGGGCGAGCCGAGCACCAAGGTCCGGAAGTTGATGGCACAACAGCTATTGTCGGAAGGGAAAAATTCCGAGTCGGCGAGTATGTTGAAGCTGTAGTGACGGACTCAGCAGGGGCAGATTTGATTGCGATGCCGGTATGAGTAAGAGAGATAACCTCAACCTTCCTAATGCGCTTACGGTTCTTCGGTTGATCGCCGTTCCATTCTGCGCGTACGCGCTCTTCAAAAATGGTGGCGACGATTCGACGTGGCGGATCATCGCGTGGTGCGGATTCTTTCTCGTCGGATTGACTGATTTCTTCGATGGTCGCCTAGCGAGATCAAGAAATACCATTACGAGTTTTGGAACCTTCCTTGATCCAGTTGCAGATAAAGTTGCAATTGGTACCGCAATGATTGGTCTGAGTATCCAGCACAGATTGTGGTGGGTTGTGACAATTGCGATTCTTGTCCGGGAAATCGGCGTAACAATACTTCGCGTTGCCGTAATTCGAGGCGGCGTTATTCCAGCAAGCAAAGGCGGCAAACTCAAGGCGATGATGCAGGGCTTCGGCGTCGGCTTCTATATTCTTCCGCTTCCACATCTTCTCAACTTACCCCGCGACCTCTTTATGGGTGCGACCGTGGCGATTACCTTGACCACAGGCTTTGATTACTTTAAAAAGGCGCTCACTCGTGCAGGATGATCTCGCAGCAGCTTTAGTAAAGAAATTGCGCAAGCTTGGCGTGACAGTGGCAACTGCCGAGTCGATTACCGGCGGGGGCCTTGGCGAAAACTTCACAGCTATTCGTGGCTCTTCTGATATATATCTGGGTGGAGTTATTACCTACTCGGATGCAAGCAAGACCGCCCTCTTGGATATTCCGCGTCGGGTTATCACCAGAGAGACGGCGGTCTCCGAGGTCGTTGCTAGACAGATGGCCGAAAACGTGCGAACCCTCTTTAAGGCAGATTATGGGATTTCAACAACGGGCGTTGCGGGTCCTGGCAAGGCCTATGGCCAGCGTGCCGGCACAGCATGGATCGCTATTGCAAGTAAGCGGGAGACGGTAGCTCTCCAACTCTCCCTCAGCGGAGATCGGGCCGCCGTACGACAGGCGGTTAATGAGAGCGCAATCGCCGCCTTTGCGCGTATTCTTCCCCTATGACACTCCTTCGGATGCATGTAGGCGGGGCGCTTCGCGCTGCTCGTCTCTCGCAGTCACGTTCACTTCGAGATGTCGCGAAGTCTGCGCGAGTCTCACTTGGATATCTCTCCGAGGTCGAGCGTGGGCAGAAAGAGGCCTCATCCGAACTACTCAACGCCATTTGTGATGCACTCGGGCTCACTCTCTCGTCGCTCATGAGCGACGTAGCACTCTCTATTCACGCCTCTCAGATGCCAGCCCTCACAGTTGCAAGGGATGCTGCTTAACTCGCAGACCTCTCAGGCGAGCTCACAGTTATCGCTGATACTCATGGCTATCCAATCGAAATCGCGAATTGCAATTCTTGCTGGTGCTAAAAAAGTCATTGCCGAAGTCGGCAGTTACGAATCAAATATGATCGATATTGCCGATCGCTCTGAAGTCTCGCGCGCAACAATTTATAACCACTTCGTCGACAAAGAAGAGATGATGAAGACTCTTCTGGCATCTGAGATTGATCGATTACTTGCTGGAGCAAAATCTGCGAAGAGTAAGAGCGAGGCACTGAGATTTTTATCGGAAGAGATTTCACAAGACGCTGCTCTAGCAAAGATGGTAGAGACAGACCACGATGAAGTTGTTGCTCTCATGACAATTAGCGATGATCCGTTGTGGATTCATATTCATCGAGAACTAGCCGCTTTCTTCTCCGCGGGGGAGAGCGAGGTGGGGTTGATTATTCGCTGGCTACTCGCGCAGATCACATCCCCACTGAGCGTTGAGCAATCTCGGACTCAAGCCGAGGCAATTGCTAAGTTGCTGTGAGAATTACCGAACTTCGTGAGCGAATCTCACTCTACTTCTCTGACCCGCTCACATATTCACAAGATATTGTTCACAGTGAACTTGGTGGACGAACTGTGAATGAGGCGCTCGCTTCGGGCATGGAACCACGGGAGATCTGGCTAGCTGTCGTTGCGCACAATCCTGAGATGCCGAAGAAATTTCGGTAATGGCTAGCGTCCCTGAATTAGAGACCCGGCGGCTAGTTCTGCGCCACTGGCTTGAAGAAGATATAGAGACCTGGGTTGCAATGAATCAAGACCCGGAAGTCATGGAGTTCTTCCCGGCGCCACTTACTGAAATTGCCGCGCGAGAGATGGCCGCACGAATGCAGAAACAATTGGAGACCGCAGATCGTGGGCTCTGGGCAGTAGAAGTGAAAGGTGGCGAGCGCTTCATCGGATTTATCGGACTCTCCATCCAAGATCTTGGTCTGGAGTTCACGCCATGTACGGAGATCGGTTGGCGGTTAAAGCGCAGCGCCTGGGGCCACGGATATGCCACGGAGGGCGCAACGGCGGCGCTTGCCTTCGGATTAGAGAAGCTTGATCTTGAGACGATTTACTCATTTACGGCAGAGTTGAATCTGCGCTCTCAGGCGGTGATGGAGCGGATCGGCCTAATCAGACGCTCTGACCTCTCCTTCGCCCACCCAAGAATCGACCCTGCCAGCCCACTCTCGCCCCACGTCACCTTCGCCTCCCGCGCCTAATCTGACCGCCTCAGCGTGTCGCAGGGGTGCTATTCGAACAGATGTTCGGTATCCTTTCGCCTATCGAACTTCTGGCCCTCAGGCCGGGGAGAGATATACCCAACCAGAGCGGTTCCACACTTCCGCAGAAGATTCTTCTTCGCCGTCGGTGGCCTTCCGTACCTTCTGGACCGAGTGAGACGCCTTGCGGCGTTGTGATGAACGATGAAAGGTTCACAGATGGCTACAGATAAATCTGATAGCAAAACTGAAAAAGCAACACAAGAACGCGCGAAAGCGCTTGATACAGCCCTCGCCCAAATCGAACGTCAATTCGGTAAGGGTTCCATTATGAAGATGGGCGAACGCGGCCCAGTTGTGATGGAGGTAATTCCAACCGGATCCATTGCACTTGATATCGCACTCGGCATCGGTGGTCTGCCACGTGGTCGTATTGTAGAAATTTATGGACCTGAATCCTCAGGTAAGACAACTGTTGCACTGCATGCGATTGCAAATGCTCAGCGCAATGGTGGTATCGCTGCCTTCATCGATGCAGAGCATGCCCTCGATCCCGAGTATGCACGTAAACTCGGCGTCGATATTGATGCACTTTTAGTCTCGCAGCCAGATACCGGTGAGCAAGCCCTTGAAATTATGGATATGTTGGTTCGCTCCGGCGCACTAGATATCGTCGTCGTTGACTCCGTTGCAGCTCTCGTACCACGTGCTGAAATTGAGGGTGAGATGGGCGATTCCCATATGGGTCTTCAAGCACGCCTTATGTCACAGGCGCTTCGAAAGATTACTGGCGCACTGCACCAGTCCAACACAACCGCAATCTTTATCAACCAGCTCCGCGACAAGATCGGCGTCTTCTTCGGAACACCTGAGACAACGACCGGTGGTAAGGCGCTGAAGTTCTACGCATCTATACGTATGGATGTTCGTCGTATTGAGACCCTGAAGGATGGCCAAGAAGCGGTCGGTAACCGTACCCGCGTCAAAGTTGTCAAGAATAAGATGGCGCCACCATTTAAGCAGGCAGAGTTCGACATCATCTATGGCACAGGTATCTCTCGCGAAGGAAGCCTCATCGATCTCGGTGTAGAGCTTGGCTTTGTTAAGAAATCTGGTGCTTGGTATACCTATAACGGTGATCAACTCGGTCAAGGTAAAGAGAACGCTCGCGTCTTCTTGATTGATAACCCTGATCTCTCTAACGAGATCGAGCGACAGATACGTGAGCACTTCACACCTGTTGCAGTTGACCCAGCTCTCATCGCAGCAGTAGATGAGGCAACAGCAGAGGTTGAGTTCTAATTTCTAAAGAAGTAATCACAGACCCTTACTCCGAGGCGATGTCGGCAGCGTTATATTCGCTGGCACCTCGCGCTCGGAGTAGGGCTGAGATTGATGCCCTCCTCCGTAAGCGGGACTTCGAAGCCGATATCTGCGAGGCGGTCCTTGATTCACTTGAACTTCAAGGCCTTCTTAACGATCTTGAATTTGCACATCTCTGGCGTGAATCCCGCCAACGTCAGAAGAAGTTAAGTCGCAGAACAATCGCATCCGAGCTCCGCACCAAGGGCGTTGCCCAGGACATCATTGATGAAGTCACTACCACTATCGATGATGATGCGGAGTATCGGATTGCATTTCAACTAGCAGAGAAGAAGTATCGCTCGTGCTCGCACCTGGAACGCGATGTCATCTACCGGAGAATCAGTGGCCTCCTTGCCCGTAAGGGCTTCTCGCACGGATTAACCGCCCGCATCATCGCTGAACTTGAGGCGCCACCAGAGCAGTAAGATTAAGAGATGAGCGCTCGTTCCTTCGTCGTAGAGACTTACGGCTGCCAGATGAACGCACATGATACTGAGCGCATCACGGGGCTTCTTCTTGACGCTGGTTATGTACAGACCCTGGAGGGTCGCGAACCTGATCTCGTAGTCTTCAATACCTGCGCCGTCCGAGAGAATGCGGATAATAAGCTTTACGGTCGCCTCAGCTTCTTGGCGCCATTTAAGAAGAGCAACCCAGAGTTTCAAATTGCTATCGGTGGCTGTATGGCGCAGAAGGATCAAGAAGAGATTCAAAAGCGTGCACCCTACGTTGATGTCGTCTTTGGAACCCACAATATGGGCTCACTCCCGGCCCTGCTAGAACGTGCCCGGATTGAAGAAGAGGCACAGATTGAAATTAAAGAGTCGCTCGAACATTTTCCCTCGACGCTGCCCACCCATCGCCAATCAGCATTTAGCGCCTGGCTCTCTATCTCGGTCGGGTGCAACAACACCTGCACTTTCTGCATCGTTCCATCTCTTCGAGGAATGGAGCGCGACCGAAAGCGTGAAGATATTCTGGCAGAGGCTCGAGCGCTGGTTGCAGAGGGCGTTGTTGAGATTACTCTGCTTGGACAGAACGTCAATGCATATGGAGTTGAACTAGGTGAGCGCGGTGCCTTTGCCTCTCTGTTGAAAGAGGTAGGAAGCATCGAGGGCTTGGAGCGACTGCGCTTTATGTCTCCTCATCCCCGTGACTTCACTGATGATGTCATCGAAGCGATGGCAGCAACTCCAACAGTCATGCCTCATCTTCACATGCCACTGCAATCTGGTTCCAATAAAGTGTTGGCGCAGATGCGCCGTTCCTATCGCCGAGAGCGTTATTTGGGAATTATCGATCGTGTGCGCGCAGCAATTCCTCACGCCGGAATTACAACAGATATCATCGTCGGTTTTCCCGGTGAGAGCGATGAAGATTTTGAGCAGACGCTTGATATCGTTCGAACGGCGAGATTTACCGCCGCTTATACCTTCCAATATTCCCGTCGCCCAGGAACTCCAGCAGCGACAATGCCAGATCAGATTGATGATGTGACGATGGCTAAGCGGTACACCGCACTCCACGCGCTACAGCAAGAGATTTCCGGTGAGATCAATGCTGAATCTATTGGTGCAAGGTATGAAATTCTCGTTACAGAGGTGGCAGACCGAATGACAGGTCGCCTGCCAGATTTTCGGTTAGTCCATCTTCCACTCGCTGAGGGTGCTCGCCCTGGCGATATTGTCACCGCAACTATTACAAGTGCATCACCCAACTTTATGATCGCCGATGAAATCCATGAACTCCGCAAAACTCGTGGCGGTGAAGCAACTGCCTGTAGAACTGAAGCCGGCTCTGCAGCTATTGCGCTCGGTATGCCGACGCTGGCGCGGCTCAAAGAGATTAGTGGTTCATGACGCTCATCGTTATTGGCGGAGCAACCGCATCGGGTAAGAGTGCGCTCGCAGTTGGTCTAGCTCATGCACTTGAAGCAGAGATTATTAACGCTGATTCGATGCAGCTGTATCGTGGAATGGATATCGGCACAGCAAAGCTCACCTCCGAGGAACAAGAGGGAATCCCACACCATTTACTCTCACTTGTCGATGTGCGAACAGATGTGACCGTCTCGTGGTACCAAGAACGAGCGCGTGCAAAAGTTGATGAGTTACTCGCCGCTGGCAAGCATGCAATTGTGGTGGGCGGAACTGGCCTCTATATCAAATCACTATTGGATGACCTAAATTTTCCTGATACTAATCCAGAAGTTCGGGCCCGGCTTGAAGCAGAGGCGCTCGCGGAAGGTGGTCTCGTTCTCCATAACCGCTTAGCGGTCTTGGATCCAGCGGCAGCGCTAGCCATCCCAGTTGAGAATGTGCGCCGTATTGTGCGAGCGCTGGAAGTCATAGAGATAACTGGGAAGCCGTACACAGCTAACTTGCCGCGTGAAGGTTCAACCAAGTATCCAGATGCAGTTCACTTTGCAATCGAGAGTGATCGCGATAAGTTAGATGAGCGAATAAATCTTCGAGTCGAGAAGATGTGGGCCGAGGGCTTTGTTGAAGAGGTACGAGATCTCGTTAAAGCTGGAATTCTTGAGGGACGTACGGCACAGGCAGCGATTGGTTATTCGCAGATTATTGCAATGGCTCAAGGTCAGATAACAGAGGAGGTCGCGAAAGCGGCGACCAAGGTGGCAACTCGCCAATATGTCCGCCGGCAAGATACCTGGTTTAGGCGAGATGAGCGCATCACCTGGCTGCCATCTGAGGGAAATCACGTCGCGGCCGCCTTAGGCTCTATTATCAAAGCATGAGAGGCACTTACGGTCATGGCACCCATAACGACTTCATCCTGATCGAGGATGTTGCCGATGCCATTGAACTGGCCCCGGCCCAGATAGCTCGACTCTGCGACCGCGAGAGCGGAGTTATAAGTGCAGAGCGTCGTGGCGCCGATGGCATCATCATCATTAAGAAGCGCGATGGAAAATGGTTTATGGACTATCGCAATAGCGATGGCTCGCTCGCAGAGATGTGTGGAAATGGTATTCGAGTTATGGCTCGTTATATCGTTGAACGAGAATTGCAGGGAGAAGGAATCTTTCCGATTAATACCCGCGCCGGAATGCGCTACCTCGCCGTTCCACGCGATGGCGATATCTCTGTGAATATGGGTAAGGTCGAAGAGATCTATGGTGAGGTCCAAGTAGCTGTTGGAGATAAGAGTTGGACTGGCTTTAATATCAATGTTGGAAACCCTCATGCCGTTTTCTTTGTGGATGATCTCAGTGAGGCTGGGGATTTGAAGAGCGCTCCAGCGGTTGAGCCAGCAGATGAATATCCTGATGGAGTGAACGTGGAATTTGTAAAGGTACTTGAGAATGGCGAATTAGCTATGCGCGTGCACGAGCGGGGAAGCGGTGAGACTCAATCGTGTGGAACTGGCACATGTGCAGTTGCGCTCGCTGCGACGCTCGCTGCTAAGAAGTCGCTGCCAGCCAGATGGGTAATCAATCCGCCCGGAGGCCGGCTCGTCGTGGAAATTGATGGCCATAGCAATGCAACGCTCATCGGACCTGCTGTGATTCTGAATGAGGTAGAACTAGATGAGTACCTATGAGTGATCCGCTAGATCTCGATATCGAGCAGCTGCTCCGAGAATCAGCTGAGATCGCTGCTGAATATGACAACTCCGAATATGAGGAGAGTGAGCAGCAAGACCTGCAAGATCGCCAAGCTCTCAAGCGAGTGCACGGTCTCTCCACTGAACTTCAAGATGTAAATGATGCTGAGTATCGCCAACTCCGTCTAGAGAAGGTTGTACTCGTGGGCGTCTGGACCGAGGGCACGTTGCAGGATGCGGAGAATTCCCTCAAAGAGTTGAGTGCGCTCGCGGAGACAGCTGGCTCACAAGTTATGGATGGATTGATGCAGCGTCGCGATCGCGCCGACCCATCAACATATATTGGCTCCGGCAAAGTAGAAGAGCTGCGACAGGTAGTTATGGCAACGGGTGCAGATACTGTCGTGTGCGATGGCGAACTCTCACCGGCTCAACTTCGTTCTCTCGAGAGCAAGGTGAAGGTAAAGGTAATTGACCGCACTGCTCTCATTCTCGATATCTTTGCTCAGCACGCAAAGTCGCGTGAGGGTAAGGCGCAAGTTGAGCTAGCCCAGATGACATATCTTCTACCTCGATTACGAGGTTGGGGTGACTCACTCTCTCGTCAGGCTGGTGGCATCGGTGGTCGCGGTCCGGGTGAGACGAAGATTGAGACCGATCGTCGTCGTATCAATGACAAGATGGCAAAGCTCCGTAAAGATCTCAAGGAGATGAAGGTCGCGCGCGATACTAAGCGCCAAGAGCGAAATCGCTTCAATATCCCATCAGTTGCAATTGTTGGATATACAAATGCGGGTAAATCATCATTAATGAATAAATTAACTGGTGCCGGGGTCCTGGTCGAGAATGCACTTTTTGCAACACTTGATCCAACCACACGTCAGACTCGCACAACTGACGGCCGGGTCTTTACTCTCTCCGATACCGTCGGCTTTGTTCGCCACCTTCCCCACCAATTAGTTGAAGCCTTCAAGTCAACGCTGGAAGAGGTCGCCGAGGCCGATCTCCTTGTACATGTCGTGGATGGCTCGCACCCAGATCCGATGGAGCAGATCCGCGCCGTCAGACTCGTTATTGATGAAGTCGGGGGAGCGAAGATTCCCGAGATTATCGCTGTGAATAAGGCAGATATTGCTAAGCCAGAGGTCGTAATGGAATTACTTCGCAAAGAGGGAAATGCCTTCGCCTTCTCTGCCAGAACGGGTTTTGGCATTCCTACTCTTGTAAAGGCGATTGAGAGTTCGTTGCCGCGGCCTGCTGTGGAAATTAACCTCACTATTCCCTTTGACCGCGGTGATTTAGTTTCGGCAATTCATCAGCGGGGTGAAATATTGAGTGAGAGCTACTCCGAAGATGGAACAGTCATGCACGCCCGCGTTGACGGTGATTTGGCAAAGCAGATATCTGAAATACCATCACCTCGTGGCTGAATTTATTAACCTCTCCGAAGATAACTTCGACGACTCAGTAGAACTCGTTGTGGGCTGCATTCGACGTGGTGAGATTGCAGTCCTACCGACGGAGAACGCGTACATCTATGCCGCTGATGCATTTATACATGCAGCGGTTCAGGAGATTCACCTTCTACGTGGTGATGAACCTGGTGTAGCAACGCAAGTATTTGTTGGTGGCGTCAAGACACTTAAAGGTCTCTCATCGGATTTTGATGATGAGTATCAAGTTCTAGCAGAGAAATTTTGGCCGGGGTTGCTCACCCTTCAACTTAAGCCACATCATGCACTCAATTGGGATTTAGGCGATGGGGGAGACCTTGCTGAATTTGCGGTCCGCTCACCGGCCGTACCATTTCTGCAGCGCGTTCTTGAACTGACTGGACCGCTCGCCATCGCTAGTGCGACGATGGCTGGTGAGCCCCCACTGCGTGAGATTGACAGTGTGCCAGCGATGGCATCGGATATCGGCGTCTTTGTCGATGCCGGGACCTTGCCAGAGACTCCAGCCACGACCGTTATTCGCCGTGCCATCGTCGGTGTGCACGGGGGATTGGAAGTAGCCCGCGAGGGGGCGATCAGCTTCGAGGAGATTGCAGCGATTCTTCCAACAATTTCCCGCCCAGAGGCCGCCACTCCGCAGCCCTGAGTTAGGCTATGGGCATGAGTGAAACATTCTTCGGTCCAGATTTCGACCAACTTCAGCGCCAAGATCCAGAGATCGCGCGCCTTCTCATTACAGAGTTAGATCGCCAACGACAGAATCTTCAGTTGATTGCGAGCGAGAACTTCACATCTCCTGCGGTCCTGGCAACGCTTGGCTCTACTCTCTCCAATAAATATGCAGAGGGATATCCAGGAAAGCGCTACTACGGTGGGTGCGAAGAGGTCGATAAGGTCGAGAATATTGGCATCGAGCGCGCGAAGGAGCTCTTCGGCGCAGAGCATGCAAACCTCCAGCCGCACTCAGGTGCGAGCGCAAATATCGCTGTCTACAAGGCCTTCACAAAACCGGGCGACACAATTCTTGCGATGTCCCTTCCACACGGTGGCCATCTCACCCACGGTTCAAAGGTGAACTTCTCAGGTTCATGGTTCAACGTCGTCTCCTATGGTGTGCGTCAAGATAATGAGCTCATCGATTATGACGAGCTTCGCGAGAGTGCAATTGCTAATAAGCCAAAGATGATCTGCTCCGGTGCAACCGCCTATCCAAGTCTCATTGATTTCGAGAAGGTTCGCGCCATCTGCGACGAGGTCGGTGCAATCATGTGGGTTGATGCTGCTCACTTCATTGGACTTGTTGCTGGCAAGGCAATCCCTTCGCCCGTGCCTTACGCGGATGTCGTCTCGTTCACAACACATAAAGTTCTTCGTGGTCCTCGTGGTGGAATGATCTTGGCTAAAGCTGAGCACGCAGCGGCTATCGACAAAGCAGTCTTCCCAGGTATGCAAGGTGGGCCAATAATGTCTGCAGTAGCTGGCAAGGCAGTGGCGCTCAAGGAAGCGGCTTCAACTGATTATCAGGCTTATGCAAAGAAGGTAATCGAGAATGCGCAGGCGCTCGCTTCAGCTCTTGAAGATGAAGGTATGCGCGCTGTTTCAGGCGGAACTCAGACCCACCTCGCGCTCATGGATATCCGCGGAACCGGTGTCACCGGCAAAGTTGCAGATATGCGTTGCGGTCTTGCTGGTATCACACTTAACAAGAATGCAATCCCGTTCGATCCAGAGACTCCTGCGGTGACGAGTGGAATTCGCGTAGGCACACCTGCAACAACGACGCAGGGCATGGGGCTGCCAGAGATGAAGGAGATCGCATCTCTCATCTCACGTGCAATAAAAGATGGAGAAGATGAGGGCAAGGCGGCGGGAATTCGTGCAGATGTATCCGCACTCACCGCGCGCTTTCCTGTCTATCCGCGCGCTTAATTACTGATGCGTGAATTTCTCTTAACGAGTGCGCTCGCTGGCGTTCTCTGCTTCCTTCTGACTCCACCTATCCGCGATTTTGCCTTGCGGGCAGGTGCCTTCATCGGAATTAGAGATCGAGATATGCACGAGAAGATCACGCCACGGTGGGGTGGAATCGCAATGTGGGGGGCTATGTCTCTCACCTTTCTTGTTGTTGGTCATCTGCCACTTGTTGGTCAATCTTTTGGCCGCGAAGCGCGGGGCATCTTCTTAGCAGGCACTTTCATTATGCTGCTTGGGTTACTTGATGATCGTTATGACTTAGATTCAGTGACAAAATTTGCCGGTCAAGCTTTAGCAGGTGGAATTCTGCTGCTTCATGGAGTCCAAATTCTCTGGCTCCCTATCAATGGCATCTTTACCCTTCCAGCAAATATCGGCCAGCTACTCACAGTTATCTTTGTCATTGTTGTTATTAATGCAGTGAACTTTGTCGATGGCCTTGATGGATTAGCAACGGGAATCGTGGCAATCTGTGCCAGCGCCTTCTTTGTATTTTCGTATGTACTAGCGGTCGTGAATGGCTTTAGCCGTGCCGGAGCCCCTTCACTCATCACTGCCGTGATGATCGGAATGTGCCTCGGCTTTCTTCCGCACAACTATCACCCAGCAAAGATTTTTATGGGCGACTCCGGAGCAATGTTCCTTGGGTTATTGCTCGCAGCATCGGCTATCACCTTGACGGGCCAGATTGATATCAACGCCGTCTCCGAGAGTGCGACTCTTACCTGGTTGCCGCTCTTGCTTCCCTTTACTATCTTGGCCATTCCTCTCTTAGATTTAATTCTCGCTATCGTGCGCCGGCTACGAGCTGGACGCTCTCCGTTCTCTTCCGACCGAGAGCACCTTCATCACAAATTACTCAATCGTGGAATGTCACACCGCAGAACCACATTCATCCTCTATTTATGGAGTGCGATGTTCGCCTTTCCTACCGTCATCGCAGCATTTGAACCGCTCTGGATTGCTGGCCTCGTTGCACTTGCGATGGGCCTTGCCTCAGTGGGATTAATCGTGGAGGGAAAGCGCGCATGATGAGCAACGACCGATCGATGTGGATTGGAACGCTGATTCCCGCTTCTGCCACCGCGGTAGCTTGTGCGGCAATCTCCGTAGGTGTCGGCCATAAGGCTGGTCTCCTCGGCGCGCTCTTAGCGAGTGCGGTCGTCATTATCTTCTTCTCGGTCCACCTCCTTGTGGGCGCCATCTCTCGCAACCTAGATCCCATTCTGACGATGGGCCTTGCGATGTTCTCCTACTTTGCCAAAGTCCTCCTCATGGCTGGCTTCCTTATCCTGGTCTCCAAGACGACCGACCCAGCGACTGTGAGCAGAGGAGCCTTCGGGGCGAGCGCCATTGCAATCTCTATTGCCTGGCTTGGTGGAGAGATCCGCGCCTTCACAAAGCTCAAGCTCCACCTCCCGCTTCCTCCGAAATAGACCGCCCCTAGCCTGGCTAGGTAGACTCGGGCCGTTCCCGTTCCAATCACTTCCCGTTCCAATCACTTCTCGACCCTATGAGTAAGCAAGCACCCTGGAGGTCTTTCGTGGCATCAAATGATGAAGGCGCACTCTGGTCTATCTTTGGATACCTCATTTCAGGACTTCTCATATGGGGCGGCATTGGGATGGCCCTCGATCACTGGTTCGACAAGGGCCACCATTGGTTCACCCTCGGCGGCTTCCTGCTAGGCATGGGCGCTTCGCTCTACCTCGTCTGGCTCCGCTTCGGGCGGGAGTAGTTTCCGCACGGGATTTCGGTTTGGGTTTTAAGGCGCTTCCTATTAGGGTTACGGCGTCTAATTCGAGAAGTTATGGGAGATCGAGTGCGCTCGTTCCAGTTCAGTGGTGAGGGATTTGTCCCACCTAGTACAGCCGACTTCAATTTGCCGCCAGCCTTTGGCCACAGCGAATACACAACGAAGCCAGTCTTTCTCGTCTTCCTCTCTATCATTGTCGTCTCAGCATTCTTTATCGCCGCATCGCGCAAAGCGGCAATCGTTCCAAGTAAGCTCCAATTTGCCGGCGAATCGATCTACTCATTCGTCCGCCATGATCTTGGCGAAGAGATTATTGGCCACGAGTTCATGCGCTTCGTGCCATTCCTCTTCACCCTCTTTACCTTTGTATTAACAAACAACGTCTTTGGAATTGTGCCGTTCTTGCAATTCCCGGCGATGTCACATGTCGGATTTCCTTACGTTCTCGCGCTCTTCTCTTTCTTTATCTTCCACGCAGTAGGAATCAAGAAGCAGGGTCTTGGCAAGTACCTCAGGGGCATCGCATTTATGCCCGGCGTTCCAAAGTTTGTTTATATTCTCCTTACACCGATTGAGATTGCGACCTTCTTCATTGTTCGTCCGTTAACGCTCTCACTTCGTCTCTTTGCAAATATGTTTGCCGGCCACCTACTTCTCCTTGTATTTATCACTGGTGGCGATTACATGCTCCACGATTCCCATACCTTCCTCAAGATTCTCTCACCCTTCTCATTCACCATGGGAATTGGTATGACCTTCTTTGAATTTATGGTGCAGTGCCTTCAGGCCTACATCATCACTCTGTTAACAGCGCTCTTCATCGCAGGTGCGCTCGCTGACGAGCACTAATAGTTCCAAAATAAGATGCTTAGTGGCTCCCGCTGCTAGGTGAAACTCGAAAGAAAGGCAACAAAGATGCACGGCACACTCAACCTGGTCGGTTATGGCCTATCTGCAATCGGACCTGCTATCGCAACTGGCATGATCTTCGCTGCTTACATCAGCGGTGTAGCTCGCCAACCAGAAGCTCGTTCAGTTCTTCAGCCACTAGCATTCCTTGGCTTCGCTCTTGCTGAAGCTTTGGCGCTCTTCGGTCTCGTTCTCGCATTCGTACTCAAGTAAAGAACACTTCAGAGAAATATCTAGGTAGATAATGCATCACCTACTTTTCGCAGAAGCTGCGGCTAATCCGCTAGTTCCGAAGACAGCTGAGCTGATCGTCGGATTTATCGCGTTTACTCTGCTCTTCCTCGTCCTCCGCTCCAGAGTCGTGCCAATGTTTGAAAAAGCATTTGCAGCACGTACCGAGGCGATTCAAGGTGGTATCGAGAAGGCAGAGCGCGCACAGCGTGAAGCTCAAGCAGCTCTTACCGAGTACAACGCTCAACTCGCTGATGCTCGTGGCGAAGCAACCAAGATTCGTGAAGATGCTCGCACCCAAGGTGCAGCGATTCTCGAGGAGCTTCGCACAAAGGCGCAAGAAGAGGCAGCACGCATTCTTGCTTCAGCGCACAGCTCAATCGAGGCTGAGCGTCAACAGGCGATTACCTCACTTCGTCAAGAAGTGGGAACGCTCGCTACTGACTTAGCTTCAAAAATTGTCGGAGAAGCGCTTGAAGACCAGGTTCGTCAATCACGTATTGTCGACCGCTTCCTCGAAGATTTAGAGAAGAGTAAGTAATGGCTCTTATCGGTGGAAGCAGTCGCCAGTCACTGGCCTCACTTCGCAGCTCATTAGATGGCGCCCTTGCTGGGCTCTCATCAAAGGAGAGCAGCGCTCTCTCTGCAGATCTCTTCACAGCTCTTGCTGCGTTGCAATCTTCAGTGGGTCTGCGTCGCGCTCTCACCGATCCGGCACGCGATGCGAGCTCTAAGGCGCAGTTAGTCTCAGAGCTCTTCGGCAAATCTGTCTCAGCACATGCGGTCTCAGTACTTGGTGCGGCTGCCGGCCTTCGCTGGTCCTCACCCGCAGATATCGCTACCGCGGTCGAGCAGATTGCAGTCGAGAGTGAGGTCGCATCTGCAAATGGTGATGGCTCACTTGATCGTGCCGAAGATGAGCTCTTTGCATTCTCACGCCTCTTGATTCAAGAGAATGAGCTCCGTCAGGCGCTCAACTCACCGCAGACACCTGTGGCAAATAAGGTAGAGATTGTGAAGGCGCTCTTTGCAGCAAAGTATGCGCCAGCAACCCTCAGCCTTCTGACCCACCTCGTGCAGAACCTTGCAGGTCGAAGCATCGAGAGCGCGTTGGAGAGTTTCAGTTCAGCCTTCCAAGCACGTCGCAACCGGACGGTCGCACTTGTGCGCTCAACGGTCGCACTCAGTGAAGCTCAACGTGCTCGCCTTACTGAGGTGCTCACAAAGCAAGCTGGCCAACCGGTTCATATCAATGTTGAGATCGATCCATCTCTCGTCGGCGGCCTCGCCGTTCGCTTTGCAGATGAACTCATCGATGGCTCAATCAGCACACGTTTAGCAAATGCTCGTCGAGCAGTTGCGCTTTAGTAAGACCCAGAGAAGATCTAGGTAGTAGAGGGAGAGAAAGATGGCGGAGACAACAATCCGGCCCGAGGATATTCGTGATGCACTGTCGAAGCATGTTGCTTCGTACAACCCAGGTGCAGCGGCTCGTGATGAGATCGGAACAGTCGTAGAGGCTGGCGATGGAATTGCGCGCGTTGAAGGACTTCCTTCAACAATGACCAACGAGCTCTTGCAATTTGAGAACGGAACTCTTGGCCTCGCTCTTAACCTTGATGTGCGCGAGATTGGTGTCGTTATTCTCGGTGAATACACCGGAATCGAAGAAGGCACCACAGTCCGCCGTACCGGTGAGATTCTCTCCGTACCAGTTGGAGATGGCTTCCTTGGTCGCGTCGTTGATCCACTTGGTCGTCCAATCGACGGCAAGGGTGAGATCAAAGCTGAAGGAACTCGTGCCCTTGAAGTACAGGCTCCCTCTGTAGTTCAGCGCCAACCTGTAAAAGAGCCGATGCAGACAGGTATCAAGGCGATTGACTCAATGACCGCTATTGGTCGTGGACAGCGTCAGTTGATCATTGGTGACCGTCAGACCGGTAAGACCGCGATTGCGATCGATACCATCATCAACCAGAAAGAGAACTGGAAGAGTGGCGATCCAAAGAAGCAGGTTAAGTGCATTTATGTAGCTATTGGTCAGAAGGGCTCAACAATTGCATCCGTTAAGGGCGCTCTTGAAGAGGCCGGCGCAATGGAGTACACAACCATCGTTGCATCCCCAGCATCTGATCCAGCAGGCTTCAAGTACCTCTCTCCTTACACCGGTTCTGCAATTGGTCAGCACTGGATGTACAAGGGCGAGCACGTCCTTATTATCTTTGATGACCTCTCCAAGCAGGCTGAGGCCTATCGTTCAGTATCGCTACTTCTTCGTCGCCCACCAGGTCGCGAAGCGTACCCAGGCGATGTCTTCTACTTGCACTCGCGTCTACTCGAGCGTTGCGCAAAGCTCTCTGATGAGCTCGGCGGCGGTTCAATGACTGGTCTGCCAATCATTGAGACAAAGGGAAATGACGTCTCCGCATTTATTCCAACAAACGTTATTTCGATTACAGACGGTCAGTGCTTCCTTGAGACCGACCTCTTCAACGCGGGTGTTCGCCCTGCTATCAACGTAGGTATCTCGGTATCTCGCGTGGGTAGCTCAGCGCAGACAAAGGCGATCAAGAAGATCGCTGGTCGTCTCCGTCTCGATCTCGCTCAGTACCGTGAACTCGAAGCATTCGCAGCTTTCGGCTCCGATCTTGATGCTGCATCGAAGGCTCAACTCGAGCGCGGTGCTCGCATGGTTGAACTCCTCAAGCAGGGTCAGTACTCGCCTTACTCAGTAGAGCGCATGACCGCCTCTATCTGGGCTGGAACAACCGGCAAGATGGATTCGATTCCAGTTGCCGAT
Organism: uncultured Actinomycetes bacterium; assembly: GCA_903854185.1. Classification (GTDB taxonomy): domain Bacteria; phylum Actinomycetota; class Actinomycetes; order Nanopelagicales; family Nanopelagicaceae; genus PALSA-747. Next base: position 14,445 of record CAINVP010000021.1, on the reverse strand, counting down.
ATCCGCCGCTTTGAATCAGAGTTCCTCGATTTCATCGCCCGTGAGCGCGCTTCTATCTTCGAAGTAATCTCATCAACTCGTGAACTTTCCGATGACACTATCTCTGCTCTTGAGAAGGCTGTCGCAGACTTCAAACTTCAGTTCGTTCCAACCGGATCAGCTGCAGTCAACGAGGCACCTGCAAAGGCGCTCGATGGTGAGTCCAATGAGAACATCACACGTCAAGTTCCGGCGGTGAAGAAGTAACTCATGGGTGCTCAATTACGCGTCTATCGCCGACGGATGCGCTCCGTCAAGGCGACAAAGAAGATTACGAAAGCGATGGAGTTAATCTCCGCTTCTCGTATCGTCAAGGCGCAGCAACGTGTAGCGGCTTCATCGCCGTACGCTAATGAGCTCACCCGTGCCGTCACAGCGGTGGCATCTTTCTCTAACACCAACCACCCGCTCACGACTCCACACGCAAATCCACGTCGCGCTGCTGTTCTGATTATTTCAGCAGATCGCGGTATGGCTGGTGCTTACTCAAATGCTGCTATTAAAGAGGGCGATCAACTTGTCCAACTCCTCAAGGGACGCGGGCTTGATGTCAGCGCTTTCTTGATCGGTCGCAAGGCTGTCAACTACTACCGATTCCGTAACCGCGCTATCGCTGGTTCGTGGACCGGCTTCTCGGATAACCCAACATTTGCTCATGCTAAAGAGGTTGCCGATTCGCTAATCGCTGCCTTCTTGGCCAGTAGCGAGACAGAGAACCACGGCGTAGATGAGCTTCATATCGTCTACACCATGTTCAAATCTATGATCACCCAGGAGCCTGAGGCTCGTCGCCTCCTTCCACTTGAAGTGGTTGAAGAGACGGTCGCAGCTGGCTTGATGCCGATGTATGAATTCGAGCCAAGTGCTCCAGAAGTTCTCGATTCGCTCCTTCCACGTTATGTAGAAGCGCGCGTCTATAACGCACTCCTTCAATCTGCAGCGTCAGAACATGCAGCTCGTCGCCGTGCGATGAAGTCTGCAACAGATAATGCAGATGAGTTAATTAAATCTCTTACCCGACTTGCTAACGCAGCTCGTCAGGCAGAGATCACGCAAGAGATCAGTGAAATCGTCGGCGGCGCAGATGCGCTTGCCTCAGCTAGCGCAGGGAGCGAATAATGTCAGCAGCTACTAAGAATGGCCGTGTTGCACGAGTTATCGGACCGGTGGTGGATATCGAGTTCCCATCCGATGCGATGCCTGCGATCTTCAACGCGCTTCATGTTGAAGTCACGCTCTCTGGCACAACGCGTACTCTCACACTCGAGGTTGCACAACACATTGGCGACAATGTCGTTCGCGCTATCTCGATGCAGCCAACAGACGGCATGGTCCGTGGCGCATCAGTAGTCGATACTGGCGCGGCTATCTCCGTTCCCGTCGGTGATGTAACGAAGGGCCACGTATTTAACACCCTTGGTGAGTCACTCGATGTGCCTACCTCTTCACTCGATATCAAGGAGCGCTGGCCTATCCACCGCACAGCACCAGCCTTCGATCAACTCGAGTCAAAGACCGAGATGTTTGAGACTGGAATTAAGGTTATCGACCTACTCACACCCTATGTTCGCGGTGGAAAGATCGGCCTCTTCGGCGGCGCTGGTGTTGGTAAGACAGTTTTGATTCAAGAGATGATCTACCGCGTATCTGAGAACTTCGGTGGCGTATCTGTGTTCGCAGGTGTCGGTGAGCGTACTCGTGAAGGTAACGACCTCTTCCTTGAAATGACAGAGACTGGCGTTATCAATAAGACTGCATTGGTCTTCGGTCAGATGGATGAGCCACCTGGGACGCGTCTGCGCGTTGCACTCTCAGCTCTCACCATGGCTGAGTACTTCCGCGATGTACAGAAGCAGGATGTTCTCCTCTTCATCGACAATATCTTCCGTTTCACACAGGCAGGTTCTGAGGTTTCAACACTTCTCGGCCGTATGCCATCAGCTGTGGGATATCAGCCAACACTGGCTGATGAGATGGGTCAGCTCCAGGAGCGCATCACATCAACACGTGGTCACTCGATTACATCTATGCAGGCTATTTATGTTCCTGCTGATGACATCACCGACCCAGCTCCACACACAACCTTCGCCCACCTTGATGCGACGACAGTGCTATCTCGTCCGATCTCAGAGCTTGGTATCTACCCAGCTGTGGATCCGCTCGATTCAACATCACGAATCTTGGATCCGCGCTACATCGGTGAGCATCACTTCCGCGTTGCAAACCGCGTAAAGCAGATTCTTCAGCGCTACAAGGATCTCCAGGACATCATTGCGATTCTTGGTATCGATGAGCTCTCTGAAGAAGACCGTATCTTGGTTGGTCGCGCCCGTCGTATTCAGCGCTTCCTCTCACAGAACACCTTCGTAGCGAAGGTCTTCACAGGTATCGATGGATCCTTCGTTCCACTCTCAGAGACCATCGAAGCATTTGAAGCTCTCGCTGATGGAAAGTATGACCACGTTCCAGAGCAGGCCTTCTTTATGTGCGGCGGCCTAGAAGATGTTGAGCGCAACGCAGCAGCGTTGGCAAAGGCATAACAATGGCTGAAAGACATTTGACCGTTGAGGTTGTTTCGCCTGAAACACGCGTGTGGTCAGGCGAGGCAACAATGGTCTCCGCTCGGACACTCGAGGGCGATATTGGTGTGCTCGTTGATCACGCGCCGCTTCTTGGTGTTCTTGTTGACGGTCAGGTCTCCATCAAGGCAGTGGATGGCTCGGTACACGAGTTCTCTGTTGCTGGTGGTTTCTTATCTGTGAATGATAACCGAGTCTCAATCCTCGGCGAGAGCAAGTAACAAGCTAGTTAAAGGCGAGTAACGCGCGCACCGAGTGCGCAGAGATTTTCAGCGAAGTTGGGGTATCCACGGTCTATGTGGTGCCCCTCTTCTACTAATGTGACACCATCACTCACGAGGCCGGCTAGAACCAGTCCGGCACCAGCACGAATATCTGTCGCCACAACTTCTGCGCCGGATAAAACTTCTAACCCGGTGATGGATGCATGATGCCCATCAACCTTAATATCGGCCCCTAGACGCTGTAGCTCACTAACAAACATGAATCGCCCTTCAAAGACATTCTCCGTCACTAAGGCATGGCCATCTGCAATTGCATTGAGGCAGATCACCATTGGCTGAAGGTCCGTAGGAAAACCTGGATAGGGCAGAGTCGAGACATCAACTGCTGTCGGTCGACGATCCATCCGTACCTTAAAGCCGTTGTGCACAGTGGTAACCACAGCCCCAGCCGCAACTAACTTATCAAGTGGAATCTCAAGGTGCTCTGCAACGCCACCCTCAATCGTGATCTCACCACGCGTCATTGCCGCAGCAAATGCCCATGTACCGGCAACGATGCGGTCTGGCAGAGTCGTATGAGCAGCAGGGGAGAGTGATGCGACGCCTTCAATCGAAATTGTGTGCGAGCCAAGGCCCTCAATCTTCGCTCCCATGGCGATAAGAAAGTTTCCAAGATCGACGATATCTGGTTCGCGGGCAGCATTATCGATAACTGTCTGACCCTTAGCGAGAACTGCTGCCGTCATCAGGTTCTCAGTTGCGCCAACACTTGGAAATTTCAACTCGATTGCGGCACCGATGAGGCCATCCGGCGCCTCAGCGATCACATACCCGTGCTCAGCGTGAGCGGCTGCTCCAAGATCGCGAAGACCTGCAATATGAAAGTCGAGGCCTCGGGAACCGATGGCATCGCCACCAGGCATCGCAACTTCAGCGCGACCCATGCGTGTGACGAGCGGACCGAGAACGTTGATAGAGGCTCGCAGCTTGCGAACGAGGGCGTATTCAGCTCGCACGCTGGGGGCTTCCGGTACATCGACAGTAACGGTCGCGCCATCGAAGGTGACGGCACAGCCCAAGCTGGTGAGCAACTCTCCCATGATGTGAACATCAGCAATATCTGGCACATTATGAATAGTGCTCTTCCCCGGGGCAAGGAGGGTGACTGCCATCAACTTCAACGCTGAGTTCTTAGCGCCAGAGATCTTTACCGTGCCTTGAAGGCGGGTTGGCCCCTCAACGCGGAAGGTCGGGTTCGCGCTCTCTGACATACCGTGCCTTCCTATCCGCTTGAGTGGTCACATCTTAGTGACTCCATTAGGCTTCGCAGCATGGTTAACCTCACTCGAATTTATACAAAAACAGGCGACGATGGCACAACCTCTCTGGGGGATATGAGTCGCACATCGAAGAATGACCCACGTCTTGAGGCCTACGCCACCGTGGATGAGGCTAACTCTGCAATTGGCGCCGCACTTGCCCTCGGCAATATTGAAGGGGAGATTAAAGAGCTGCTGATTCGCGTTCAAAACGATCTCTTCGATGTAGGTGCAGATCTCTGCACACCGGTCGTTGATGATCCAAAGGTTACGCCACTGCGCGTCATTCAGGGCCAGATTGATTATCTTGAAGTTGAGATTGATAAGTACAACAGCCAGCTCTCAGAGCTTCGCTCATTCGTACTTCCAAGTGGCACAGCCGCAGCGGCTCTTCTACATGTTGCACGTACTATCGCCCGTCGCGCAGAGCGAAATACTTGGCATGCCATTCACGCCTTTGGCGCTGGTGTCAATCCGCTCACAGCAAAGTACCTGAACCGACTTTCTGATCTGCTCTTCGTGCTCGCTCGCTTCGCAAACCGCGAAGTCGGCGATGTGCTCTGGGTCCCAGGGGCTAACCGCTAATACTGCTCTTAGAAGTGATTTGGATTCTGGGTGTAACTCTTTGACGGAACCGTCTCGGTTGATAACCCGGTCCAACACGAGACTTGAATCCCACCAACTGTTAAGTTGTACTGAGTTAACTCTACGCTGACGCGAGCAGATGTCTCATCCCGAAGGGCGGTTGCCTGGTCCGATGTTATGAGGTTGCTCGCTAGTTGCTGATCAATGGATTCAAGTTCTGCCTTTGTGATTGCTTTAACGATTGCATTGATATTGGAACCGGCTATCTCAGTGAGACTCTTTCCTTGAGCAATCGACTTGTAGAAAGCATCCTTCTTGATGTTGAGTGTCTGCAGAATGAGAGTCTCATGAGGAATCATCGGTTCGCCACTTCGAAGAATAATCGGGTAGACCTTCTTCGCTGCAGTCTTGCCAACTAATACCCGTAACGAGCCGTAGATAATATTCTTGGTGACATCTGCCGGGTCTGGACCATTTACATTTGCTGTAAATACCCAGTAATCACAAGGAGTCTCCGCCGCTACATTGATCGCCCCGCACGCAATCTGCTCGCACTCAGTGATTAACTGCGACGAGGCAGAGAGCTGCGAGACCAATTGCGCGCCGGTAGGAATCTTTGCGTACACACCATTTTGTGGCGCAGGAAATCCGGCGGGCGGCCAGATAACCTTTGGCTTTGGCTTAACCTTCGGCTTTGGCGCAACATACTTTTTCTTGTAGGTGTACTTCTTCTTCGGCGCAACGTACTTCTTTTTTACGGTAGATTTTTTGACAGTGGGTTTTTTACTAACGTCAGCTTTCTTTGTCGTTGTAGTTGTCGGTTTCTTAGTGGTCGTTGAGGCTTCAGCGTTCGCCTGTGCCGACAGGGTGAGCGTGATACCTAGAAAGAGTGCGGCTAGACGTCTCATTTATTACTCCATCTAAAACTCTTCACCGCTAGAACGGTTCCAGCAACTGCCCATGCGAGCAAAATAATAAAGATGCGCCCTGATTCCCAGGATCCCGTAGCCTCTTTTACTGCAAATGAATCGGGGAGAAATACTGACCTCATGCCTTGTGTTAGCCATTTAAGAGGGAAGATCGCCGCTAGTTGTTGCATCCACTTGGGCAAGTCGGTAAAGACAAAGAAGACGCCCGAGAAGAATTGAAGCACGATGACGATTGGTGAGACGATTGCAGACGCACCTCGACCATTCTTCGGAAGAGCGGAGAAGGCAATTCCAAGAACTGTCGAGCAGATGCTTCCAAGAAGGATGAGCCAGAGTAGTCGTAGCCACTTCTCACCAGAGGTTGGCATATGTAAGTGGAAGAAGAGCTCTCCAAATCCCATCAAGAGGACGACCTGAATTGTTACTGAGACTGCAACGACGACTAACTTTCCAATGAAGTAGGAGAGTGGTGGCATCGGTGTGCCCCTCAAGCGTTTCAAAGTGCCGAAATCGCGCTCCATAGGAATCATGATTGCGAGTTGCTGAAAGCCAGAGTTCACGAGGCCGGAGGCAATCATGCCAGCGATAAAGTATTGGCTGAAGGTTACGCCAGGTGCAATTGAGTTCTTAAAGATTGACCCAAAGATAAACATCAACATAATGGGAAAGAGCAGCGTGAAGACAACTGATTCACGTTGACGGAAGAACTGCTTTAACTCAAGTTGACCTCGATGGGCTCCGATTACAAGCGTTCTCATGCCTGGCCCTCAATCATCTCAAGGTAGATATCTTCCAGAGTTGGTCTGCGTACCTGTAGGTTCGGAATCTCGCCCTCAAAGGTTGCGGATAACGTCGCAATAAACTCTGTTGGGCGCGTGCTCTCTTCCAGGTGATCACCGCTTGCGTCACTCCAGGAAATGAGAGCGCCTTTTCTATTCCGTCCACCTAACTCGCTCGGGCGAGCTATTTCACTGATGCGCCCAGCGACAAGGACCGCAACGCGATCGGCCAACTCCTCTGCCTCATCGAGGTAGTGGGTGGTGAGCAAGATGGTGGTTCCCTCATCTCGAAGTCTGCGGATTAAGCCCCAAAATTCTCGTCGCGCTTCTGGATCAAATCCTGTGGTTGGCTCGTCAAGGAAGAGAATTTCAGGTGAGCCGATGATTCCTAGGGCGACATCAAGCCGGCGACGTTGGCCGCCGGATAAGGTGGAAACCTTGGAAGCCGCCTTCTCACGTAGTCCCACCTGGTCAATGACCGTGCCGGGCGTGCGCGGCTTTGAATAATAGTGAGCGAAATTTTCGACAACTTCGGTAACGGTGAGATCCCCAGCATCACTGGCGCTTTGAAGGACGATACCAATTCGATTTCGCCATTCGAGTGAACCCTTGTCGGGATCACTGCCAAGAACGGAAATCTCTCCACCGTCCCGGTTACGGTACCCCTCGAGAATTTCGACAAGCGTCGTCTTTCCCGCCCCATTTGGGCCGAGGATTGCGAAGATCTCGCCGCTGTGAATCTCAAGGTCAATGCCTTGGAGCACGCTCTTGCCATCATATGACTTTGTCGCTCCGCGTATAGATATCGCCACCTGCATGGGGCAATCCTGCCCTGAGAGCGCGCCCTGTGCCAATCGCGGGCGTGAGAAGGGAGAGATTCCCCTCAAAAATCGGGGAGAATATATCTATGAGCCCGCGTCGAAATCACCCAAAGCGCTCTAAGCGGGCTGGGCGAAATCCGGGTACGGGCGAAGAGGATGAGATATCTCGCTCCTTCTCCACTATTGAAGAACATGAAGAGGGCTTCTACACCGTTCGAAAGATCACGGGTTCAACATCAACGAAGCCATATCGTTGTCCGGGCTGCGATCAACTCATTCCTACTGCAACGCCACATATTGTCGCCTGGCCGCATGACGATGTCGATGATCGTCGGCATTGGCATACAAAGTGCTGGGAGAAGAAGGATCACCGACGTCCTAATGTTCAACGGACGCGCAACGCTCCTAAATTTTAGTCAGGTGAGACTAGCCTCGACGCCTTGAGTGCAAAATTCGAATCAGAGTACGAATAAATCGATCAACAAACTTAGTTCGCTTGAACGTTGTGAATTCAATCGGAATATTAAAGCGAGGCTTCACGACTGCACGGGCATAAGTAAACTCTTTTAAGCCCTCTTCGCCATGGATTCGGCCGTAACCACTATCTTTCACGCCGCCAAATGGCAGAGTTGCGATAGCTGCAAATGCAATTACCGAGTTGATGGAGACCATGCCACATTGAAGTTGTGATGCAATCTTCTCACCATTTCGCTTTGACCAGACAGATGCAGCTAACCCGTACTTAGAAGCATTGGAGAGTCGAATTGCTTCATCGATACTTGCCACGGTATTAATCGTAAGAGTCGGTCCAAATGTTTCATCGGTAATCGCGAGAGAATCTTCAGGGACATCCAAGATGATTGTCGGGGAAACAAATGGTGCCTGCACCGAGTCGCGACCGCCCACGAGGAAGTGTCCTCCCTTATCTGCAGCATCATCGATATGGCTCTGAATCACCTTGAGCTGTGAGGGCATCGTGGCCGGACCGTAGTTAATGCCAGCTTTAATTCCCTTTGCCTGCTCTGCAATCTCAGCGATAAATGCCTTAGCAACTTTTGCTTCGACATAAACTCGCTCCGCACCAATACAGGTCTGACCGGCGTTGGACATGGCCGACCAGAGTGAGTACTCCGCAGCCTTCTTCACATCGGCATCTTCAGCAACGATGATGGGATCTTTTCCGCCACATTCGAGAACAACGGGGATCATCCGTTCAGCGCATGAAGCCGCGACTTTCTTTGCCGTTCGTGTGGATCCGGTAAAGGCGAGTTTATCGACGGCGCTCTCTGTCAACGCACGACCGGTTTCAGGTAACCCGGTTACTACTTGGAAAATCTCGGCAAATGGTGCAACTTCGCTGAAGGTTTCACCCAGCCAGTGCCCAACTCCGGGCGTGTATTCACTTGGCTTGAAGACAACGGTATTTCCACTTGCCAGCGCATATGCAATCGAACCCATAGGGGTGAAGACCGGGTAGTTCCATGGTCCAATTACTCCTACAACGCCATATGGAGACCTTTCAACATGCGCTGACATATTAAGCATTAATAGACCAGGACTGCGTTCAGACTTTCCAAGAATTCTCGCAGCACTCTTTGCCGCCCAAGCAAGATGGCTAATAGTGAGAGATGTTTCCAATCCAGCATCACTCTTCGGCTTGCCAGTTTCACTTGCAATCAACTCTGCGAGTTCGTCCATACGTTCGGTCAGAAGAGCGCTCCAGGCAAGAAGTACTCTGCGTCGACCTTTGTAACCCAAGCCTTTCCACGCAACGGCGGCAACACGAGCGCGAGCAACAGAGCGATGGACTTCATCCGCGGAGGTGTTGCGGTACTCATGCAATACCTCGCCGGTGGCAGGGCTGTGGGAAGGAAATGTCTCAGTTTGTAGGCTCACGGGTACAGACTAAACTTAATTTGTGCCAGAGTTAATAGGTCCAATACGACCAAGTTCCGTGTTGCCAGCCGAACGGCGCTCGATCACACTTCAGACGGCGGATGGGTTGAGGCTCGTTGGCGAGGTAGCGACGCCGCTAGGCCCACGCACCGGCACTCTCATCTGCCTTCACCCGCTACCTACGCACGGTGGCATGATGGATTCGCATCTGTACAAGAAGGCCGCAAATCGACTACCTGCTATGGCAGGCATAGAAGTCCTTCGTTTCAATACCCGGGGTACAGAATCAGAAGCCGGGAAATCAGATGGGGTATTCGATAACGGTGATAGCGAGCGCTTGGATGTGGAAGCCGCAATGGACTTTGCGCTAACCGAGCTTGGCGCCGACAACCTCTGGGTTGTTGGTTGGTCATTCGGAACTGACCTCGCACTTCGCCATGCTCGCAATCCGCAAGTACAGGGTTTGATCTTGTTAGCGCCACCACTTCGGAGTTCGCAAGTAAGTGACCTAGAGTTCTGGGCAAACGATGGCCGCCCCGTGATTGCACTTGTTCCTGAGTACGACGATTATCTAAAGCCGGATGCAGCACGAGAACGATTCGCTGCGCTCACTCAGTTGGAGTTAATTCCGGTTGAAGGAGCGAAACACTTGTGGGTGGGAGAGCCAGCTGTTTATCGTGTCTTAAGTGAGATAACTCGAATTATTGCCCCAGAGCATCTTCCGCTTCCGACCGAGCTTTAACTCGCATCTGCCTTACCCAGGAAGACCTCATCGACAATGAGCAGCACAGCTGCAGCAATCGGCACAGCAAGTATTCCGCCGACTAAACCGAGCAGGCTTGTTCCGAGAAGCGCTGCAATAATTGTGATTAAGCCAGGCATTTCAAGTGAGCGTTTCATGATGCGAGGCATAATTACATAATTCTCAACTTGAACATAAGCTACATAGATTACAAAGGCAATCACTGCGATAAGTGGTGATTTTGTAAAAGCCACGACGGTCACGACAGATACGCCAAGCAAATGGCCGATAAGGGGAATTAAGCCACAGAGAAATACAAGAAGTGCTAACGCTGTGGCATAGGGAATGTGTAGCACGAGAGCAACAATCAGAATGAAGATGCCGGCAATGACGGCAACCGTCGCCTGACCGCCAACGAATGCCCCGGTGCGGGCGATGATCTCATCGCTAATCTTTGAGACCCGCTCCCGACGAGATTTCGGAACCAAGCGATATAGGGAATTTGTTACCGTAGGTAGTGAAGCGGTGAAGTAGAGAGTTAATACCAGAATGGTCAGCGCCGATATCGCTCCGGATATAACGGCCTTGCCAACGCCAATAACTCCGCCAAAAGCTCCGACAGTGATCTGTCCATTCTTGAAGGCTGAAGTTACCTTAGTCTGCAAAGAATCAACGATGCCGAAGTGACTATTGAGGGTTGCAATCCACTTAGTACTTTTTAAATCTGTAACAAGAGTTGGTGCATGACGTACGAGCGCATTGATCTGCTCTATAACTGGTGGAATGACAGCGAAGGAGAAGAGAGTTGCTAGCCCAAGAGTGATCAGCACAATGACGCCTACAGATGCCCCACGCTTTAGCCCGCGACGCTGAAAGAACTCCACCGCAGGGTTGAGGCCGGCCGCAAGGAAGAGCGAGATGACAATCAGAACAAAGACTTGGCTGGCGCTGGAGAGAGCTCGAAGAAGCGTGATTGCTAGAACGCCACCAGATGCGGCGAGAAATCCAAAATAGAATGGATGGCCATGATCGAGTGGTTGACCTGCTGCGCCCATGTCGCGTTTTGTAGCTGGCGCTTTTGCAGCAGCCTTCTTTGTACGAATTCGACCGGGAATCTTCTGGATTGCATTAGCCATACCTTGATTTTAAAGCCTGAGATGGGATTCATCACTATTCATTTACACGTTCGTAACCCAAAAAGGCGAGGGGGATGACGGCTATGCGAGAGGATTAAGCCATGGGAGATTTGCGGATTACAGGTAGTGGGGGAGAGATCCTCTCTCTCTATGACCTGCCGTGGAATAAATCCCTTGAAGATTGGACTGAAGATCCTGGTCTGGCATCCATGCGAGGGATCTCCCGCCACGTGGTGCGCTTGGTCCGCACAGGCGACCGTGATGAGGATGTCTATGCAGTGAAGGAGACCGTCGAGGAGTTCTCCAAGCGTGAGTACGGACTCCTACGCGAACTAGCAAGCCGTGGCGCACCATCCGTGGAACCACTCGCCGTTGTTGACGGTCGACTAGACAACCGGGGCAACGAACTTCCCACTGCGCTAGTGACTCGTTACCTGCCGTACTCATTGCCGTATCGCGTCATCCTGAGTTCCAATATCACTCCACATGAGATCAACATGATGGCGAATGCACTAGCGCTCTTACTTGTGAAGTTACATCTCATCGGTTTTTGGTGGGGTGACTGTTCGCTCTCGAACGCACTCTTCCGCCGAGATGCCGATCAATATTCGGCCTATCTTGTGGATGCTGAAACTGGAGAATTTCAATCGGCCCTGACCGAGGGTCAGCGTGAACACGATCTGGAAATTTCACTATTCAACGTAGCAGCCGAGTTAGAAGATTTGGCAATTGCCGGGTACTTACATCCCGGATTAGATCCAATTCGTTCCTCGAAGGGTGTCATTGCCCGTTACCGCCGCCTCTGGGCCGCGCTCAACGAACCCAAGATGCTCGATCCTAAAGATCGTCACGCTGTTGAGAAGGCAATGCGATCGCTGCAGGATCTCGGCTTTGCGGTGGAAGAGGTTGAGGTCGCACTCGATGGCGAGAAGGGCATCTTAAAGTTTGTTCCAAAGCTCGTTGCCGCTGGCTACCATCAAGCGCGTCTCAAGCAAATTCTCGGAATCGATGCAGAGGAACTCCAAGCAAAGCGGTTGCTTGCATCCTTTGACCGCTATCGATCCCGCGAACCGAATCCAAAACCAACTGTTGAAGAGTCGGCACATACCTGGCTGACAAAGGTCTATGACCACGTCATTGGGATGATTCCGGCAGAACTTCGCGGTCGCGTTGAACCTGCACAGATGTTCCACGAGATTCTTGAGCACCGTTGGTACTTAGGTGAGAGCGCTGGCCAGGACTTAGGCCTCGACTTCGCTACTCAGGATTATGTTGAGAAAATTCTCCCCTTTAGAACCGACTCAGGCACTCAAGTTGCCTCCGAGGAGATCGGCTCTGGTGCGAACACCGGCGGGCTCTCTTCTTAAACTGAAAAAGAACCACCAGTAAAAATAAGGGAGAAGGGCCTTCCGATTTCTCGAAAGGCCCTTGCGACCCCTTGACTTAGAAAACTATAACATCATCCACAACTTTTACGTCTTCACAATCTACTGAAAAAGAAGATCTGAGATTCCCAGAGATTACCTTGAGTAAGTGCGATTGTAGCTCAGCGGGGGCTTTCACTTAAGCCTGAATAATGTAAAACAGGAATAGGCGAAGGCAACGAAGTTTGGCAAGATAGCCCTGTGAGCATGAATTCAGGAGTTCCGGGCGGGGCGAGCGCTTTTGGTCGCGCTTTTGACCTCAGCTCATTGAGGAAGCCCACTGTTGAACTACCGGAAGAGGCGCTCGGTTTCGTAACTCGACAATCGAATCTGGTTAACGAGGTTCTTCCTATCTCAAACGCCTCCGTTGTCATTTTAATTTGTTGGTCACCACGAAGTGCTCAGTCACAAGAGTTGCTCAAAGTTATCTCAAAATTGCAGGCCGACGACTCTACGAAGTCGTGGGTCTTTGCCTCCCTCGATGTCGATGCTGAGCCAGAAGTTGCTCAAGCGCTCCAGGTAAAGGCCGTACCTTATGCACTCGCTCTTGTTGCAGAACAGCTCGTTCCACTCTTTGAAGCGATGCCACCACTTGCTCAGATCCAATCTGTCATCGATAAGGTGGTAAAGCTCGCAGCCGAGAAGGGCGTGGGGCAGGCGCCTGCGGAAGATACGTTGGCAGAGGAGAAGTTAGAGCCGGAAGAAGAGTTGGCAATGGCGGCGCTAGAGAATGAAGATTACGACGGCGCTCGGGCTGCCTATCAAACTTGGCTCAATCGCAGTCCAGGCAGCAACATCGCCACTCTAGGCCTCGCTCAAGTGGAGCTGCTCTCACGCGTTCATGGTCTGCAATTTTCAGAGGTGCTGGCACGAGGAGCGGCAGAGCCTTCCGATGTCGCCCTTCAAATTCAATGTGCTGATATTGAGATTGCCCTGGGTGAGTATCAATCATCCTTTAACCGTCTCATCGAACTGGTCAAGATTGCTGATGCTGATTCCAAGAAGGTCGTTCGTGAGCATCTGGTAGGTCTATTCACCTTGATTGATCCAGCTGATCCCATTCTGCTCGATGCCCGCAAGCAATTAGCTAACGCACTCTTCTGATGATTACCATCTCAAAGAGCGAACGTATTCACCAACGTCTACTCTTCTTCTTATTTGGTATTGGTCTGATGGCAATCGCCCCGCGCACACCGGATATGAAGGCGAACCTTGGTGTCAATAACGGCACCATGGGAACGCTCCTCAGTTTTGGTGCAATCGGAGCAGTCATTAGCCTGCTTGCTGCCGGTCAACTAGTGCATAGATTTGGTCCTAAGAGAGTTCTGATTGTCGCCTCAACTGTTCTCTATACAGATATGGCGCTACAGCCACACATTCAGAGTCCGTTGATATTTGTAGTCGCAATGATTGCTGCATCCGGTTGCTTCGGCGTCTATCACACATCGATTAACGCACAGGCGCTACATCGACAGACGTTAAGTGGGGAATCCTTTCTTCCTCGTATGCATGGCACGTGGAGTGCAGGCGCATTATTTACGGCAATCCTGGGCGCCTTCTTAGCAGGAAGAGTCAGCCTTGCTTGGCATATCGATATCTTGATGCCAATTATTTGGGTACTTACTCAAATATCTATTCATAAACTGACCGATGTCTTTGTCGATGGAAAAGATAGTTCACCAGATGAGACGCCATCTGTTGGTGTCGCCACCCTTAAGATTTTTATTAAAGAGGGCTACCTATTTATTATTGCAGCGACATTGGCAATCTTTCTTGAGGCCTGCTCCAATGACTGGTCATCACTGATGACCAAGGAGGATATGGGCGCGAGTGAATCAAGTGCTACCTTGAGTTACATCGCATTTATGTTCGCGATGATACTTGGTCGACTTAATGCCCATCGATTGACGAAGATTCGTCCAGAGAGATACTGGTTCAAGCTCGGTTGTCTACTTAGCGGCATTGGCTTCCT
>CAINVP010000020.1 GCA_903854185.1 uncultured Actinomycetes bacterium | reverse complement strand
GAGAGCAGGCGATCAAATATCTTCGCCAAATCCTCTTGGTCCTTGGTCGTGAGGTGATCAACAAATCGCTCGCGCACACTTGCCACATGGCACGGCGCTGCAGCGACAATTGCCTTCCACCCTTTATCGGTCATGATTGCCCACGAACCACGACGGTCCTCTTCGCATAATTCTCGGCGTACCCAACCGGCACTCTCCATCACCTTCATTCGATGTGAGAGTCGGGACTTGGAGATCATGGCAGTCTCAGCAAGTTCACTCATGCGCATTCTGCGATCTGGTGCATCAGAAAGTTGGGCAAGCACTTCATAGTCAGGCATTGTGAGATCGTGCCCGATGAGATCGGTATCGAGGGCGTCTAAAAGTCGGCGGGAGGCGACGATATAACTTCGCCATGCTTTCATCTCGCGAGGATTGAGCCACTTTGGTGCGCCAGGTGTTGTTGCCATCAGAGAAGAATACTTGAAAGTTCATATAGTTGAAAGTTGAACTAGTTAAAGGCGCCGATTGTGCGCTAGCCTTTTCTTATGACTTCAGAATCCGCCAGCCCGAAATACTCAGGTCTTGATCTCTCTCAGATCAAAAGCTCCATTCGAATTCAGGATGACCTCTTCCGCCACGTGAACGGCAAGTGGCTTGATGAGAATGAAATTCCGGCAGATCGAGCCGCTTATGGCTCATTCCATCGCCTCCGTGAGCAATCCGAGGAGCGAGTGCAGGCGATCATTAATGACCTATCGGCCACAGCGCAGCCTCACGGCTCCCCTGCCCAAAAAATTGGGGACCTCTACCGCTCATTTATGGACGAAGAGCGGATTGAGTCGGAGGGAATCACGCCGATTCAGGGCGATATCGATGCGGCACTTGGATTAGCAGCTGGCTCTTCCGTCAGTGACTTCTTAAGAACTATGGGTGCGATGGAGGCACACGGTGGACCTGGCCTCTTCTATACCTACATCTCAACAGATCATGCGGACTCCACTCAGAACATTGCTTACCTTGGGCAATCTGGACTCTCCCTTCCAGATGAGAGCTACTACCGAGAGGCAGAGTACGCACCGATTCGCGAAGAGTTCCTTGGGCACGTTTCTCGAGTCTTTGCCCTTGCTGGTGTAGCCGGCGGCTCACAGCATGCAGCGCGCATCCTTGCGCTTGAAAGTCAGATTGCATCGCATCACTGGGATACCGTGAAAGATCGTGATGCGACCTTGACCTATAACAAGCGCTCCTACGCGGAGGTGAAGTCCCTCAGCACTGGCTTTGATTGGCAATTCTGGCAAGAGGCCTCAGGAACTCCTCTTCATGTTCTTGAAACAGTGATTCTCCGCCAGCCATCATTCTTCACCGGGCTTGGTGCGATGTTACAAAATTATGATGCACAGAGTTGGAGTTCTTGGTTGACCTGGCACGTGCTTTCAGGCGCTGCTCCATATCTCAACGAGGCACTTGTGAACGAGAACTTTGCCTTCTATGGCACAACCCTCTCTGGTACTCCTCAACTCAAGGAGCGCTGGAAGCGAGGAGTCGCACTCGTTGAGGGCGGCTTAGGCGAAGCAGTCGGTGAAATCTACGTAGAACGCCACTTTCCACCCGCTGCAAAGAGGCGAATGAGCGAATTGGTAGAGAACTTACTTGAGGCATATCGGGTAGATATCTTGGCTCTGGACTGGATGGGTGAAGCAACTAAACTGAAGGCCTTAGAGAAGCTTAAGAAATTCACTCCCAAGATTGGCTATCCAGATAAATGGCGTGATTACTCAGCGCTCTCTATCTCTCCTACTGATCTCATCGGAAACCTCAATGCCCTTGCTGCCTTTGTGCAGAATTATGAATTCGCTAAAATTGGCAAGCCGGTGGATCGTGATGAGTGGTTTATGTATCCGCAGACGGTCAATGCCTATTACAACCCTGGCATGAATGAGATTGTCTTCCCGGCCGCAATTCTGCAGGCACCATTCTTTGATTTAGATGCGGATGATGCCGTGAACTACGGTGCGATTGGAGCGGTCATCGGCCACGAGGTCGGCCACGGTTTTGATGATCAAGGCGCAAAGTACGACGGTGACGGAATGCTCAACGATTGGTGGACCGCCGAAGATGTAGCCGAGTTTAAGAAACGGTCAGAGGCCCTTATTGAGCAATTCGATGCGCTAACTCCGGAGGCAACCCCTGATACTCACGTTAACGGTGCGCTCACTATCGGTGAAAATATCGGTGACCTTGGTGGGCTCACCATCGGGCTGAAGGCATATGAGCTCTCCCTTAAAGGTGAAGCCGCCCCGATTCTCGATGGTTTCACCGGCGTTCAACGTCTCTTCTTTGGTTACGCTCAAGTGTGGCGTGGAAAGGTTCGCCCGGAAGAGCTTCGCAGAAGAATTGCTACCGATCCACACTCCCCGGAAGAGTTCCGATGTAATCAGATAGTCCGAAACCTCGACGAGTTCTATGAAGCATTTGATGTCCGCGAGGGTGACGCCCTATTCCTAGAGGAGAGCAAGCGCGTCCGCATCTGGTAGGGCGTGAATCTCGCTTAGTGCAGAGAGGAAGAGGCTAAATAACTCTCCGCAGGTGGTTCTTTGTATTGAAAATGATTTTCATTTTCATTACACTCTTACAATGAACGCAATCTGGCTGGCCGGACTCACCTCGATAGCAACCACATTGGGTGGGCTTCTCACGTTGAAGTCACGCGACCGACTGCATCTGGTGTTGGGTCTATCTGCGGGCCTCCTCCTTGGTTTGGTGGCCTTTGACCTCAACCCAGAGATCTACCGCCATATGGGAATCACCTTCTTTGGAACGCCAGCCGTGCCGGTCGCATTCGTCCTCGGTTTTCTTGCCCTCCACTTCTTTGAGAAGCTCTTTGGCGGTCACGAGGGTCATGACTCGCACTACGACGAAGACCATACGCATGCAGAGAGCATTGCTGGCGCGGTCGGTGCGCTGGCCATGGCTGGCCACGTCTTCATGGATGGCTTAGCTCTCGGTGTAGCTTTCGCCGTCAACCACGCACTCGGCCTGGCGGTTTTCTTAGCGCTCCTAGTTCACGCATTCAGCGATGGTCTCAATACCGTAGCCCTGCTCGTAAAGACCGGGAGCTGGAGCCAGAAGGCAATCTTGCTCTTGATATTGGATGCTGCTGTCCGAATTTCAGGTGCCCTCTTTGGCAACTCCATCCATCTCTCCCAAGATGGGGTTTCCCTCTATCTGGCCTTCTTCTCCGGTTTCATCACATACATCGCCACTAGCCACATCTTGCCTGAGGCGCACGCCCGCCATTCATCTCGCCTCACAATGATCTCCACATTCTTTGGCGTAGCCATCATGTGGTTAGTAGTTAAGGGACTTAGCTAATATGGGAAAGTCCTCCGAGATCGTCAAAGAACATCTCTCGTACTCTGATGGCTTCATCTCTGCTCAATCACTTCATCATGTGATTACGAAGAGTAAGACCAAAATAGGCCTTACAACGGTCTATAGGGCGCTTCAGAAGATGGTTGATAGCGGTGAGGTTGACACCTTCCGTAACCCCGAAGGTGAGGCTGAGTACCGTCTATGCACTCCTAATCACCATCATCACCTAGTCTGCACAAACTGTGGCTTCACTGTTGAAATCGATGGTGGCGCAATCGAAAGCTGGGCTTCCAGCGCTGCTGTGAAGAATGGCTTCTCCTCAATCAGCCACATTGCCGACATCTACGGACTATGTCGGCAATGCGCCTAGATTCTTCTATCTAACGTGATCTGAACTTCTTCCCACTTTGATTGAGCCTAACGACCTTACTTCTTTTTTAGGTTACTTACTGGCTTCGGCTTCGCTATTGAGGCGGTATTGCTCTGGGAGAGCTTAAGCAAAGTTTTTGGCTCGGCTCCTGCAACAGGAACGCTTGCAACAACTCCACCAAATTGAACCTTGGAAAATTCAACTCCCCCACGAGCAACAACAATCTGCCGGTGCTTAGTCTCGGTGATCGCCACGGTTAACGCCTCGTTATCAGTCTTTGGGGTAAAGAATCCCTCATAACGAATGTTCTGCATTGGCGTGCCATTATTTGCAACTCCAGAAGTTGTTGTGATGAAGCCATTGGTGATTGCACTCTTTGAATTCGATCCAAGAATCGCCATCCGCAGCTGTAATCGGTTGTTATCACTCGCATGTTTAGCGGCAACAGTCACAGTCACATTGAACCGATATGTAGTCTTTGCATGAAGCGCGGTCTTGAGCTTGGTTTTTAGACTCTTTCCGAATTTGAGATTGCCCATCAACACTGAAGGATCAACAGATGTTGTGGTGATGCTTGTGTAATCAGCGCTCGCTACCAAAGGAGTGGCATCCGGCGTTGGTGTTGTCACCGCAGCAAGAGGAGTTGTGGAATCACCTTTTGCGCCTTGAGGACCCGCAGGGCCAGTTGCTCCTTCAGGACCTTGAGGGCCAGTTGCTCCTTGAGGACCTTGAGGACCAATTGCTCCGGGCACTCCTGGTGCTCCGGGCACTCCTGGTGCTCCGGGAACTCCTGGTGCTCCATCGATCCCATTCGTTCCGTTGATTCCGTTGATTCCGTTGGTTCCGTTGGTTCCGTTGGTTCCGTTGGTTCCGTTAATGCCATCGACTCCATTGGTTCCATTCAATCCCGCTGGACCCACAGCTCCAGTTGCACCTGTTGCTCCGTCGACTCCGTTTGTTCCATTCAATCCCGCTGGTCCTGCTGGTCCTGCTGGTCCTGCTGGACCTGTGGCTCCGTCAACTCCGTTGGTTCCGTTGGTTCCGCTAGTGCCGTCGACTCCGTTTGTTCCATTCAATCCCGCTGGACCTGCTGGACCTGTTGCTCCCGCTGGACCTGCTGGTCCTGCTGGACCTGCGGCTCCGTCAACTCCGTTGGTTCCGTTAGTGCCGTCGACTCCGTTTGTTCCATTCAATCCTGCTGGACCCGCTGGACCCGCTGGACCCGCTGGACCCGCTGGACCCGCTGGTCCTGCTGGACCCGAAGCTCCCGTTGCTCCCGTTGCGCCCGTTGCGCCCGTTGCGCCTCGCATATTTGAAAGAGTATCAATCCAAGATCCACCGACCTTCTTCCAAATTTCAGAAGTCAAATAGTTCAAATAAGTATCGCCATCAAGCCCCACCGAATTCAGAGGATCAGTGGCGCCACTAAGAAATGAGGAGCCAGCCGCACCTGCAGTACCCGTAGCACCAGTTGCACCCGTAGCACCTGTGGCACCATCACTACCAATCAGTGACATCTTTGCCCACACATAGGTAGGCGCGGTGTAGTAAAACATCGCTTGCAAGGTGGTGCTCCAGTAGTAGTCATTATTCGCAGCAGGCAGTGGCATCGCATTGGGATCAGTCAATGGCCCCACCTTCGCGCTGGAATTCACACCGCTCCATCCGGTCACGCCATATGTAAAAGTCTTGCCATTTTCAATGTAAACACAACCGCCTCCAGCACAAGTTGGATTGGGAGCTGATGTGCCGTATGCGAGTGGCACCTCTGCCCAATAGTTTGAATTCCGTGTCCATACAGAATATGTAACGGGAGATCCTGCGATATCTGCGTAGAAGTATGCAGATTTAGTATCTGCAGGAGCAGATGTTCCCATAGTTAATTTCGGAAAGAGCAACCAGGTACTGCCACCATTATTAATCCAGGCAGAGCCCGTCGCAGGGTCGTATGCATAAATAGATGAACCCGGGGCTGGCGTAGATGGCTGGCCAGAAGTAGTGACTACGAGAGATTTCTTAATCCAGGTAATGGTACTTGTTATTGGATTGAAGGCGCTGAAATAGATTTCACCGCTTGTCGTATCTGTGTAAATCTCCCCATTGACAGTTGAGCTCTGAGTCGGCGCTCCAACGCCGCTGTAGGTATAACTGCCAGCAACTTCAGCGTAAGAACCCGTCGTTGTCGAGTAGTAGTAATCTTTCAAACCAGATAAGTCTAAATAATTTACTGCCGCGCTACTTGAGTATGGCAATGGATGCTGAAAATTCCACGTGACCTGCTGCCACTGCGCACCCGTGAATTGATAGCCATTTTGCGGTACAGATGGTGACGATGAATCAACATAAGCCGTAAAGATTGTTCCTGGAACTTTGAAGGTATCTGTAAAGGTTGGATATGGATCAGTTGTGCCACCTTTGAGAGCGATGCTGGGGGTGGTTGCCGACCAGCCAGAGAAGGTCGATTTCTGCAGGTATTGGTAGACATCCCCTGTCGTGGACTGAACGTAAAGATCTCCAGGTACCGCCCCAACTTTAGGAGCAGTTGGAATTGCGCTCCCTGAGAAGAGCGCCGCTGCATTGGCCACCGATTGTCCGGCGCCAAAGAGCGCCGATCCAAGTAAGCCAGAGATAACCATTACAGATGTGATCCTTCCGGTATAGAGCCGGAAGGAGGTTACGAACGTGCGAAGTTTTCCAAGACGATGATGCATTTTCTTCTCTCCCCTTCGGCGGCGCGTGTGCGCCACATCAGTGGAGAATCTAGAAAATCGCTAACGAACTTCCCTGAAGGAATCCCCTCGCTTCGTAAATGAAAGCGAGAGGTTTGACCTCATTTGTGAGCAATGCGTGAGGAACTTTTACTTCCTTGATACTGCCAAACGAGCTGCTCGACGTTCTGCCTGCTCTTTTGGATCTGGAACGGGAACTGCTCCGATAAGACGCTGCGTGTACGCATCATTAGCGTTACGAAGAATGCGATCGCGGTCCCCTACTTCAACAAGGTTTCCATCCTGCATCACTGCAATGCGGTGGGAGAGGATATCTACAACCGCCAAGTCGTGGCTGATGAAGAGGCAGGCAAAGTTCAACTTATCTTGAAGCTCTTGCAGAAGCTCAAGGAAGCGAGACTGAACCGATACATCAAGAGCTGACGTTGGTTCATCCGCAATCAGAAGGTCAGGCGTTAGCGCGAGTGCACGAGCGATTCCTACGCGTTGACGTTGTCCACCTGAGAGCTCATGCGGATAACGGTTACGGTAACTCCGTGGCAACTCCACTTGGTCCAGAAGATCTTCCACGTTCTTATTGAGCGCATCACCCTTAGCTAATCCTGCTAAGAAGATTGGCTCGCCAATAGATTCTCCAATAGGAAGGCGAGGGTTGAGAGAAGATGCTGGATCTTGGAAGACGATGCCAGTGTGACGACGAATTTTTGCAAGATCTTTCTGCGTTGCATGTGAAATATCTTCACCAACGATTTCAATCTTTCCGCTCTTAATAGGAATCAGACCGATTGCGGCGCGACCCACAGTGGTCTTTCCAGAACCAGATTCGCCGACGAGGCCAACAATTTCACCAGGGAAAATCTCAAGTGAGAAATCCTTAACTGCTATAAAAGCCGGAATGCGTCCGCGCTTTGGGTACTCAATAGTGACATTCTCAATCTTCAACACCGGTGCAGGACGAGCATCGGATGAGTAAGGAAGTGTGCGCTGCTTACTTGAGCCAAGCTTTGGTACCGCACCAAGCAGTTCCTTTGTATAAGGATGTTGAGGGCGATAGAAAATCTCTTCGGAGGTGCCCGACTCAACAACGAGACCATTCTTCATCACCAGGATGTCGTCGGCCATATCGGCAACAACGCCCATTGCGTGCGTAATGAGAAGAATCGCCGAGTTGAGGCGATCCTTCAGACCACGCATCAAATCGAGGATTTCAGCTTGAACGGTAACGTCCAATGCGGTGGTTGGCTCATCTGCAATCAGCAGCGCCGGATCACAGGCTAGCGCCTGAGCGATCATTGCGCGCTGGCGTTGGCCACCTGAGAATTGATGTGGGTACTTATCAAAGGATTGCTCTGGGTTTGGGATCTCCACCATGGTGAGAAGTTCAATCGCGCGTACGCGAGCCTCTTTTGGACCCATGTCGAAGTGCGAACGAAGTGTTTCAACAATCTGAAAACCCACGGTGTAAACCGGATTGAGCGCAGTCATTGGCTCCTGGAAGATATAGGCCACTTCTTTTCCGCGGAAAGCGCGAAGCAGGCTCTTAGGCGCGCCAATCATCTCTTCGCCCTTAACCTTTACGCTGCCAGACATGCGGGCATTCGAAGCCAAGAGATCCATGATGCCCATCGCGGTCGTGGACTTACCAGAACCAGACTCGCCAACAATCGCGGTGACCTTACCTGGCTCAATATCAAAGTTCATATCAACGGCGGCTGGATACCAGACTCCATCAACCCAGAACTCAACAGTGAAGTCCTTAACACTCAATACTGGATTAGCCACGGATTGCACCTTTCGAATCGCTATCTTGTGGAACGATACTCATATGAGCAGCGCTTCCGAAAAAACTTTCAGAGCGAGAGGTGTCTTTGGCATAGCCGGTGCCTACCTCGTTCTGATTCTTGGTTCCATCTACGCTGTCTTCAACGGCGGCACAGCAACTGCTAAGGTCGCAGTGGTTCTCTGGTCCCTGCTTGCCCTCGTTCTGCTCTACTCCGGAATCCTTCGACCAAGACTGCTCTACAGCAACGAGCAGATCACGATCATCAACCCATTCAGCACCGTCGAGGCGAGTTGGAACCACATTCGCAGTGTTCGCGGTCAGTTCAACTTGGAGTTCTTGATTGATGAGGAGAAAGTCTCCGTCTGGGCGATTACTGCTCCCAGTGCGAGAAAATCCCTCAGCGCGATGCGCCGCGGTGAGGATGTTGTGAGCGCCACGAGAAATAACGCCCTCCCCGATAAAGCGACTGACTTCGCAATCGCCATTCATCTCTACGACACTTACAGCAGCGAGTTCGCGCGCAGCAACAGCAGCGTTGATCTCCCCATAAGCCGAACCCTGCATAAAGGAATTATCGCCACAGCAAGCGGAATACTCCTTGCAGCAGTCATAACTCAAGCCACTCTCCTGTTCTAGGAGATTGCGGCTGAGAACCGTTGCGCTCATTAATGACCGGCCTTTACGCCAGTGACCGTTGAACTCTTATCTTTACGCGAGAGGCGGCGGCGTTGACGAGGATCGAAAGCATCGCGGAGGCCATCGCCAATAAAGTTAATACAGAGCGCAATAGTCACAATGAGCAGACCCGGCCACCAGAAGAGCCAAGGACGAGTTGTGAAGGAATCCTGGTACTGGCTGATAAGTAGACCAAGGGATACATCTGGAGCCACAACACCAAAGCCAAGATAGCTAAGTGCGGTTTCAGTGAGAATCGCTCCTGACATAAGAAGCGTCACAGAAACGATGATTACGCCAACCGCGTTTGGTAGAACATGTTTAAAGATAATTCTTCGGTTACTTGCGCCAGCAACACGAGCTGCATCCACAAAATCAAGCTCACGGAGTTTTAAGAACTCTCCTCGAACCAGACGTGAAAGGCCGGTCCAGAGGAAGAGGCCAAGCATGACTGCAAGCACTGAGACTCCCAGGTTTCCGAAGTGGAAACCGATGACTGAGCCAAGAACGATTACTGGGATGGTGATGATGAAATCAGTAAAACGCATAAGTACAGCATCAATCCAGCCACGGTAGAAACCTGAGATCGCACCAACGACTGTGCCGATAAAACCGGCTACTAAGCCAACAATGAAGACAACTGTCAACGAGCGCTGTGCGCCACGCATTGTGAGAGCGAAGTAGTCACGACCAATATCGTCCTGACCGAATGGGTGATCGCCAAATCCGAAATTCTTTCCACCTAAGAATCCTGGACGCCAATGGAAGGTTGGACAGCCGGTCACGTACTGTGGGCAACCCTTTGAAATCAGCTCAGGCTGATCATCGATGCCGTAATGCCACCACCCGTGATAGCCAAATGGCCCAATCTTGTTATTGAGTGCCGAGAAGACAAAGAGAATAAGTGCCCCGAGCGTGAAGAGTGAGATCATCGCGCCGCGGTGTCTAAAGAATCGGCGACGAACAATCTGGCTCTGGCTTAGGCCTTCAACCTCTTTATTTGCGATATCAACCGATGCGTAATCCGCATCCACGTTCTTCTTTGCTTTGGTAAATGGAAGTTTCATCCTGCCACCACTCTCACTCTTGGATCTAGCGCTGAATAAAGGAGGTCCGCAACCAGGTTAGCCAAAACGGTCAGGGTCGCAGTAACGAGGAAGACGCCCATGAAGAGATTGAGATCTTGCCCTCTAATCGCCTGGTTAAAGAGCGTTCCCATGCCGCGCCAACCGAAGACGGACTCGGTAATGATTGCGCCACCGATAATTGCCGCGAAATCAACCACCACGATTGTTGTTAGCGGAATTAAAGTGTTGCGGAATGCGTGGCGCATGACGACTGTGCGCTCTGTTAGGCCCTTTGCGCGAGCGGTACGGATGTAATCCTGGTTGAGAACTTCAAGGAGAGTTCCACGGGAGTAACGAACGTAACCTGCGAACGAGATCATTGAGAGGGCCAGGGTAGGAAGCGTTAGGTGAAGTACCGTATCCAAGGCTGAGAACCAGAAATTTCCAGCTGGAAGGAGCGAGTTATTCTCACTGATGGTTGGAATCGGGCGACCGTTGATCGCATCAGTGTTGATATAAGGAACCCAAACTTTCATCAGCTTATCAATGATGATGACGAGCCCAATAAGGAAGGAGGTAATTACCGTTGTTCGAACAATCGGCCCTCGATCAATCTTGGAGAAGAAGAGGCCGCTCACAACAGCAAGTGCAATAGTGAAAATCAAAAGTCCGAGAGTTGGGAATATTCCCGCTTCCTTATTGAGTACCCATTGGGTTGGGAAGTAGAGCACCAACGAAGCAACGACCATTGCCAGTGATGATTTCAACGCTTGCTTATTCTGCAGTCCGACGGAGAGATAGGTGACGCCGTAGGCGATTCCAACACCAATGACACCGACAGCGACTGGGCCAAGGGTTGGATGCTTAAACCAATGCGTTGCGCTGAGCAATTCAAGTGAGATGGCCGAGCCTGCCGCTGCGATACCGAATACCTGCCATACGCGCTTGCGTGAGCCACTGATGATGGTCGCCCAGAAAATGCCACTCACGATGGATGCAACAACTATCCACCAGATGGCGATTTGGCCATTGGCCAGAAAGTTATTAAAGCTAACTGCCAGGAACTGCTTGAGCAGTACCGCTACCCAGAAAACTGGAAGCGAAAAGAGTACGAAGGCGATAAAGGTCATCGCGTAGTCAAAACGTGTGTACTGGCGTAGCGCTGAGATGATGCCGAATGCAATTCCAATAACAATTGCAATAATCGTTGACATAAGAATGAGGCGGATAGTTGTTGGGATGGCGGTGCGAAGATCTGAAGCTACTGAGAGACCTTCACGCGTAGTGCCAAAATCAAAATTAAGAACTACCTTCTTCAACCACAGGAAGTAACGTGCTGGTGGTGGAACATCGAGTTGGAGATTTCTGATGAGTGAGCGGAGCGCCTGAATCGCCTTTGGATCGGTATTTCCTCGCAGGCCCTCGGTCGGGTCGCCAGAGTATGCGACCAAGTTGTAGACAAGGAAACTTGAACCGAAAAGTATGAGAAATAAAATACTTAATCGGCGTCCAATGTAGGCGATCAAAATCTTCTCCTTAAATAGTTTTGCTTAGATGGCAAGAATCGGCGCTGAAGATTTCTCTCCAGCGCCGCTCTTGAACATCATTTACTAGCTTTAAATCTCGTGGTGAGCTCTCGCTAAAAGTTAAGCGAGAGACTCCCCACCTAATAACTCAAAGAGTTATTAGAAGTGCCAATCCCAGAAGTTCCAGAATAGGGTTGGTGAGATTGGAGCTGGCTTTACGCCTTGTAGATCTGATGAGTATGCAGTTACTGATGGATTCTGGAAGATTCCAAGGAAGAACGCATCCTTATTGATCTGGCGCTCAGCAGCAAGCTGAAGGTTGAAGATCGCATGTGTTGAAAGTGTTGTTGCTTGTAGCTTTGCACAAGCAGCATCTACAACTGCATTTGAGTAACCTGTGTAGTTAGAACCGCCACCTGTTTGGTAGGTAGGGCAGCTCTGTGCATCCTGAGGGTTAGCTGTCTGATTGAAGATGAAGAAGTGCGCATCATAATCATTTGAAGCAAGCTTTCCGCCCCAACCTGAAGTTGCAGGTGCGATAACGTTGAAGCCGATTGCCTTCTCAGCAGCGATGATCAATGCTGCTTCGTTTGCACGGCGCGTGTTTCCTGGTGAACCCCAGAGAAGCTTGATTGTTACAGGTGTAGCACCTGTACCAGCTGTTGGGTAGTACTTCTTCATGAGCTTCAAAGCCTTAGCGTTGCGCTGTGCTTGTGTGCCATCAAGATAGGTGTTTGAGAGGTTTGACTTACCGAGAGCTGCATTGTTTGCAGTTCCTGGAAGTGCCCAAACAGAGTTAAGAACAACAGCATTTGGGTTGACTGGCTTAACTAGCTTGTCAACGATAGCTTGACGTGGGTAAGCAAGAAGGAATGCCTGGCGAAGTGCAAGTGACTTGTCAGAATTTCCAGCCCATGGACCTGTGTAAGGATCCTTGCCGCTTGAAGCTACGCGAAGTTCGATGTGCTCGTAAGCGAGTGAAGATGATGTAACAACCTTGGCTGTTGAGATCGCCTTCAACTGTGCAACTGTGTCAGCTGTTGGCTGACCCTGGTAGACATCGATATCTTTATTAGCAAGAGCCTGAGCAGATGGTGAACCATCAGCAATTCCCTGCTTGATAACGATTGTTGTGATACCTGAGTTTGCAGGACCAGAGTTGTAGT
>CAINVP010000019.1 GCA_903854185.1 uncultured Actinomycetes bacterium | reverse complement strand
GGTCTTTCCATTTGTGCCAGTCAGCGCAATCCATCTTTGAGTAGGGTTTAATTCACATTTCACCAACCAGGCAAAGTCAATTTCAGAGATGAGTTGGGTGCCGTTCGCTTTTAACGCAAGAAGCAGCGCATGATCTCTCTTGCACCCCGGTGAAACTATTGCCCACGCAAATTCCTGTGCTCCGAGTTGCTGTTCCACTCCCTCGCCGGCTCGCTCATCGACGAGCGTGAAACTTACTCCTCGAGCGGAGAGAAAGTCTGCGACTGAACGTCCGGTCACTCCTGCTCCGATGATGGCTACGGAGCTGGTGAGAATTTCGGAGAGAGTGGTCTGGTCGCGCATATTATGAGACCACCCATTGGGCGTAGAAGAGACCCAAACCTCCTGCAACGCTTATTCCAGCAATAATCCAGAAGCGCACGACAATCGTGACTTCGCCCCAGCCGAGGAGTTCAAAGTGGTGCTGCAGGGGCGCCATCTTAAATACTCGTTTTCCTCCGCTGGCTTTGAAATACACAGTCTGGATGATGACCGAAGAGGTGATGATCACAAATAGGCCACCAAGGAGAACGAGCAAGAACTCGGTGCGAAGCGTTACTGCCAAACCTGCCATAGCGCCGCCTAGTGCTAACGAACCGACATCACCCATAAAAATCTTTGCAGGTGAGGTATTCCACCAAAGAAATCCCGCACATGACCCAGCAAGTGCGGCAGCCAGGACTGCCAAATCGAGTGGATCGCGAACTTGATAACACTTCGCAACGTGGGAGAAGACGCAACTCTGTCGGAACTCCCATACACCGATAAGAATGAAGGAGAGGAAGGTCATGATGGATGCACCCGTTGCGAGCCCATCCAGGCCATCAGTTAAATTCACGCCATTGCTTGTACCCAACACCAAAAATGTAACCCAGGCAATAACCAGGATTGTTCCTAGCGCAATTGAAGTGTCTCGCAGCGTTGATAGGTTCTTAGAAATTGGCGCGAGATGGAATGAATCTACGAAGTGAAGTCCGGCATATGCAAAGGATGAGGCAACGATGAGTTGCCCAAGGAGCTTCTGTTTGCTTGTTAAACCCAGAGACTTTCCCTTGGAAATCTTTAGCCAATCATCGAGGAGACCAACTGCGCCTAAGCCCCAGATGAGCCCAAGAACCAAGAGCGCCGAGGCGCTGATTCCGACGCCATCGACGAGGTGACTCAAGAGATAAGCAAGCGTTGTGCCAAGGATCAGGATTACCCCACCCATGGTTGGTGTCCCGCGTTTTACATGGTGCGAGGTAGGTCCATCGTCGCGAATCGGCTGACCGAAGCCGCGCGCCGCAAGAAATCGAATAAAGAGAGGTGTGAGAAAGAGGCTAAGGAAGAGTGATGAAGCTCCAGCAATCAAGATGCCTTTCACTCTTCACGACCTTCCTTGCTCTGCGCTGACAGTGCTTCAACAAATTCTTCTGCTAACTGATCGAGGTGTTCAGCTCTTGAAGCCTTGATAACAATTACATCACCGTGACTGATGTGAGGAAGGAAGAGCCCCACTGCCTCAGATAACTCCGTCCGGTGCACCGTCATCTCGCCAAGCGCCTCACTCATTGGTGGGGCAAAGTGCGCCTCACCAACCTCAACCAGGTGATCAATATGTAATTCAGAGGCGAGTCTGCCAATTTCCAAGTGGCTTTCCGCTTCAGACGCGCCGAGTTCATGCATCTTGCCCAAGAAGGCCCAGCATGACCCACCACTCTCCTGGGCCAACAGCGCAGCCGTACGAAGGGCCGCCGCCATGCTCTCGGGATTGGCGTTATATGTGTCGTTAATAAGGGTGCAACCCCCGACTTCATGTAACTCCATACGCCAACGAGCTCCAACTTCAGCAGTGGATAGGGCGCTAGCAATCACTTCGACCCCGATACCACAGGCAAAACCAACAGCCGCGGCCGCAAGCGCATTAGAAATATGGTGCGCTCCAACCAGACGCAGAGCAGTTCGTGCCCGACCGTCAGGGGTCACAATGTCGAAATGCGCTCGACCACTCCTTAATTCAATATCAGCTGCCCGCACATCGTCAGTCGGCTTCTCGCCGAAGATGATTCGCTTAAGCGGACGCGTGGCGCCAAAGGTCGGAGTAAATTGATCATAATCACCAAGAATCGCGATGCCAGTGTCGCGCAGCCCATCAATCATTTCGGCCTTGGTCGCCGCTAACTTCTCTAAAGTTCCAAATTCACCTAAATGCGCAGTTCCAACAACCAGAACTACTCCAATATCTGGTTGAGCGATCGTCGAGAGGTGAGCGATATCGCCTGAATGCCGAGCCCCCATCTCCAGGATCACATAGGAGCTCTTCGCCGTTGCGCGAAGCAAAGTCAGCGGAACTCCCAACTCGTTATTGAAAGAGCCCTCAGGGGCAATCACCTCGCCTTGGGTTGCGAGCACAACCTTGAGCAACTCTTTTGCCGTCGTCTTACCCTGCGAACCAGTAATACCGATAACTTTTGCAGAAATTCGTGAGCGAACCACCGCAGCTAGCGCACTGAGCGCTGCAGTTACATCCGCCACTTGAATGGAAGGAAATGGAATCAGTGCCTCGGTAAGAATGAACTCCGCACCAGACTTTATGGCAGCTGCCGCAAAGGTGTTGCCATCAACGGTTTCACCTTGGAAAGCACAGAAGAAGGTACCTGAGGTAACTTTGCGGGAGTCAATCACAGGTATCGCAGAGGTGATTCTCTCTTGATTAATCTGATGGATTGTTCCATCAACTATCTTTGCCAATTCGCCAATTGTCAGTGGAATCATGCAAGTACTTCAATCGCGCGAGAGAGTTCGAGTCGGTCATCAAAGGGGTGCTTTACGCCTTCGATGAGTTGGCCGGTTTCGTGTCCCTTTCCAAGAATAAGGATGCAATCCCCTTTCTCGGCCATTGCCACTGCAAGAGCGATTGCCTTTCGTCGATCCGCCTCAATAAAAAGTGAATCCGATTCGGTATGAGAGCCGGCCATCTGGCGAAGAATTGCGGATGGGTCTTCGCTTCGAGGATTATCAGAAGTCATGATTGCGATATCGCTGCCCGCAATAAGTGCATCCCCCATGATTGGCCGTTTCGACGAGTCTCTATCTCCGCCACAGCCAAGCACAGCAATAACTCTTCCAATCGTTCGCTCTCGCATCGCCGCGAGCACATGTTCTACTGCATCAGGTGTGTGCGCATAATCCACAAGTGCCGTGAATGGCGCAGAAGGCTGAACAAGTTCTAGTCTTCCTGGAGCTGCTCTCAGTTGCGATAAATCTTGACCAACAGCAAGCGGGTCTAATCCGTTCTCGACTGCGATTGCAACTGCCATAAGAGCATTATCTAAGTTGTGTGCCCCAAATAGGTGAAGTGAGCCCTCAATCAGAATTCCACCAGTTCCGCGAATTGCAATGTTATATCCCGTCAATTCACTTTCAATCTTCGTGTAGTGCCAGTGAGCGTGTGGATTACTTTTGCTGAGCGTCTGAATATCAATATCGGACTCCTCTACCAGGCGAAGGCCAAAGGCGTCATCGATATTTACAAAGCCTAAGTCGGAGTATTCGGATGCGAAGAGTTTCTTCTTAGCTTGGAAGTAGCTCTCTAAATCTCCATGAAAATCGAGGTGATCTTGCGTCAGATTGGTAAATCCCACCATAGCGAATTGGGTGCCAATCACTCGGCCAAGAGAGAGCGCATGACTGCTGACCTCCATCACGAGGTCAGTGGAGCGCCTTTCAAGTGCAAGCGCGAAGAATCGTTGCAGCTGATCTGCCTCCGGCGTTGTGAAACCGGTCTCGAGAATTTCACCTCCAAGTTCTGCTCCTAGCGTGCCGATAACTGAGACTGAGCGATTCTGAAACTTTAAGAGTTGAGAGAGGAGCGAGGCAGTGGTCGTCTTGCCATTTGTGCCAGTGATTCCCATTGTTCGCATTCGTGACGCAGGGCGACCGTAGAACCAGGAAGCGATCTCACCCGCCATCTCGCTCAATGAGGAAACTTCCATGACCGGCACAGACAGTCCTGCGAGTTGGCGACTTCCAGCGCTATCCGTCACAACTGCAACTGCACCTGCAGCGATGGCAGCCGACGCATAGTCTGCTCCGTGGCCGGTAGCACCCTGAGCAGCTATGAAGAGATCTCCGTGCATAACCTTGCGTGAATGCGAGGTAATACCCGTAAAGATAACCGACGATTTCTCTTCACTTACGGTCGCACCAACGAGGCGCGCGAGTTCTCCTAAATTCTTTTTTTGGCTCTGATTGAGTCTCATCGTTTTGACCCCGTTACGGCAGGTGTACTCCGACTACGAAGGGCGCTCTCCGTTAAGGGATATGCAACGAGAGGTGTACTTGTTGGAGCGATACGTTGGCTTTGGAGAACGAAGCTCATCACTTTCTTAAATACTGGGGCCGAGACTGTTCCACCAAAGTGATCACCCTGCGGATTCTGAATCACCACCGAGACAACATATTGCGGAGAATCAGCTGGTGC
>CAINVP010000018.1 GCA_903854185.1 uncultured Actinomycetes bacterium | reverse complement strand
CCCGCTGAGTTTTCGGACTAAGGGTAGAGATGGCGCTAGCAACTGGTGCTAGCAAGATAAATGCCGGCAATAGGTAGCGTGGCTTAGAAGAGAAGTAACCGGCGGTAGTGAGAGCCATAAGAACGACAACCACGCCGTAACTCTTCAATAGCAACGGCAACTCCATGCGAACCATCCGGAAAGTCAGCCAGAGAATTGCAACAATAAGAGTGAGGACTAGAAATCCTGACGCACTACCGTTACCTGCAAATGTAAAGAGCGCACGACCGAAATCAAATCCATTTCCCCAACCCGCCTGAAAATGTAGATATGCGAAGAGTGAGTTCGAGTGAGAGTGCAGATCTACATAGAGCAGGTAAACCGCTATCCCGATGGGTGCAAGGAGTGCTGCCAGAAATGGTCGATATGAACCGGATGTCCGTACCCTAGAAATCGCGTGAATGAATAACGCGGCAGCGAGTGCAACACCAACTGGCCGAGTTGCGCCAGCGAGTAACCCGGCAACTCCGGCGGCAAGCCAACGCTCTTTCAATGCGAAGTAGAGCGCCCAAGCTGAGCAGGCAGTGAATAGTGACTCGCTGTAACTCATCCATAGAACTGTCGCCGTGGGAACAATCGCCCAAATGATGGTGAGATTCTGTGAATAATTCGGATAGTACTCCTCACCAATTCTTTGGATTGCAACTACCGCGATGAGAGAGGAAGAGATAGAGATGGCTAATCCAGCGATTGGATAGTTAAGTCGAGTGATGAGATGAACCGCTCGTTCGAGCGCAGGGAAGAGTGGAAAGAAGGCGTAATCGTGGAGTATCCGTCCACCAGATCCGTGTACCACATTTCCATATCCATTCTCGGCGATGCGGGAGTACCAGCGTGCATCCCAGCGGGAGAGAATCTCACTTACATTTCGATGTGAGATAAGTGCACCAAAAATAAATGTGAGAAAGACACTTACCCGTATTGCAAGAAAACTTCTCACTTTGCAATCTCATTTGGTGCAAGTGGATGCTCAACTCCAATTGGCCCTTCATTTGCGGCAAGGAGAATATTCCTTGTCATTTGAATTGCCAGATTTGAGGAGGCAGTTGGCGCTTCTCTTGAGAGCCCGCGCATCACCCAGTTCATGGTGCCGACCGATATCGTCGCCGCGCCATTGCTGGGGAGAACGCTGTAGACCATCTCAGAGTGAGCTCTCTTCTCACTTTCACGCCCACAGGCAACGCGCGAGGCGGCAATGATTGCGGTCTCTCCAGGTGTGTAGTCGATGCCATTAAAGGCATCAACCTCGGGTCCGATGAGTCCTGGGTATAACGCACCTACAGTTGCTGAGGTATTGGCGAAGATAAAAGAGGTGGCATCCTTAATTTCGAAGTCCCCTCGGGCGGGGAAACATCGGTATTTCAATCCAGTAAGCGCCTCTTCGTGTGCTCCTGTATCTCGAAACCTGATGGTAGGTGCCGACTTATCTGGATCGGACTCGGAAGATTTGTAAACCGCCATTGCTGGATTAGAAGTTGCGCTCCCACCTGTTAATCGAATTCGCCAATACGCAACATTTGCTCCGAAGAAGAGCAGATTGGTGCCCTCGCTGCGCGCTTGCATTACCGATTCCCGTTCGGCCTTCGTCCAGTACTCATCGTGGCCAGGTGAGACGTAGGCGTGTGCACCGTCGAGCAGATGTGGAATTGTTGCAACGTCAACATCGCTCACGTAGGCGAGTTTGATATCGAGTGAGGTCGCCACCATGAGTAATGGGTGGAGGTAATTGAGGTAGATACCTGACCCAAAACCCTGGCTAAATGGCAGGTCAAAAGAGAAGTTGCGGGCGCGGTTTGTGAACCCACCTGGTGCAACGTATGCGCTCGCCCCGCCCCACTTGTTGTAGGCAAGTGAGGTGAGATCCGGCATAGACATCACCACTGCACCCACAAGTGATGGCGAGCGAATCACAAGTGGCATAAATGCTGCACCGTTATCAGATGAAAGTATTTTTACGAGATAAAAGCCTGGCTCACGATCTGTTGTATCAATGGTTACTGGGTTAATCCAGTGAGCTTGCAACGGATCAAAGTTAGTGGCGCGCACTGGATTAATTTGCTTGGTACATCGAATGGGTTCAGACTTCCATTGAGTAGCCGCACCGGCACCGCCGAAATATCCCATTCGGAAAAGTTCGAGCGTGTAAGAGGTGCTGCTACAGGTAACGAAGACCTGGAGAAGGGAATCTGGCAGAACCGAGACTCGAGATAGGTAGCCGGCGGTCTTCTTTGAGAAATCCTTCTTATTGATCTTCCATGATTGGTCTAAGGCGTGGACTGAGGGAGCGCTCGTAGTACATATGAGAGTGAGCCCGGTGAGAGCGCTAAGAATGGCTCTCCTAAGTGACATGCGCCAATCTTACTTCTGGATGCAAATCGTGGTTGGATAAGGGGATAAGGCAAGTGGGCAGGATTAGAAGAGGGATGAGATGAGCCAACCTGAGAAGGACCCTATCAAAGGGCGAGAAGTATTTGATATGGATCGCGCCCATGTATTTCATTCATGGTCTGCTCAAGGTCTGATTTCACCTTTACCCGTTGCGGGTGGCGAAGGCTCTTACTTCTGGGATTTTGATGGGAATAAATATCTCGATTTCTCGGGCCAGTTGGTCTTCACAAATATCGGCATGCAGCATCCGAAGGTAATCAAAGCGATTCAGGATCAAGCGGCAAAGTTAGCAACCATTGCCCCGCA
Organism: uncultured Actinomycetes bacterium; assembly: GCA_903854185.1. Lineage (GTDB taxonomy): Bacteria > Actinomycetota > Actinomycetes > Nanopelagicales > Nanopelagicaceae > PALSA-747. The sequence continues at coordinate 31,783 of CAINVP010000018.1, read as the reverse complement.
GCACGCGAATGAAGCTCGCGCGCTCGCCGCGAAGAAGATTACTGAGCATGCCCCAGAGAAATTTAATAAGGTCTTCTTCACAAATGGTGGCGCCGATGCCGTGGAGAATGCGATCCGTATGGCTCGACTCCACACCGGTAAGCAGAAGGTTCTCTCGTTCTACCGCTCGTACCATGGCAACACCACTACTGCTATTACGGCAACTGGTGACCCACGACGTTGGCCAAATGAGCATGGAGTTGGCCATGTACATTTCTTCGGTCCTTATGCCTATCGCTCATCATTCTGGTCAAGCGATGAGGCGCAGGAGTGCGAACGTGCGCTCGCTCATCTGGAACAGGTTATTACCTTTGAAGGTCCCGGGACCATCGCAGCGATTCTGATTGAATCAATCGTCGGAACAGCGGGTGTCCTAATTCCGCCTAAGGGTTACCTGGAAGGTGTACGAGCACTCTGCGATAAGCACAACATCATGTGGATTGCTGACGAGGTGATGTCCGGCTTCGGCCGAGCAGGAAAGTGGTTCGCCTTCCAACACTCAACGGTCGAGCCTGATCTCATTACCTTTGCCAAGGGCGTCAACAGTGGCTATCTCCCACTGGGTGGCGTTGTCATAAGCGATGCGATTGCCGCAACATTTGATCAGCGAGTCTTTCCTGGTGGTCTAACTTATTCAGGCCACCCACTCTCTTGTGCTGCCGCAGTTGCAGCTATCGAAGTGATGGAAGAGGAACAGATTGTTGAGAACGCGGCGCTGATCGGCGAGAAGGTGCTTGGGCCTGGTCTACGTGAGCTCGCTAAGAAGCATAAAATTATCGGCGAGGTCCGCGGAGTTGGAACTTTCTGGGCGCTTGATCTCGTGGTTGACCGTGAGAGCCGCGAACCACTTGCTGCATATGGCGGATCCTCACCAGCCATGAATGAATTGATTGCCGCATGCAAGAAATCTGGCTTGATGCCATTTGCAAATTTCAATCGCATTCATTGCTGCCCGCCGTGCAATGTCAGCGAAGCGGAAGTACTCGAGGGCTTAGCTATTCTTGATCAGGCACTTGAATCTGTCTCGCATTACTACACAGGGAAGAATTAATGACAAACCACATCACTCATTTCATCGGCGGAAAACTCTGGCAGGGTAAGTCTGCTCGTCAGGGCGATGTTTACAACCCGGCAACGGGCCAAGTCACTGGCAAGGTTGACTTTGCCGATAGCGCGCTGCTCGAGGAGGCAATCGCTGCGGCCAAAGCCGGTTTCGCCGAATGGTCAACAACATCTTTAGCTAAGCGCACTCAAGTGCTCTTTGCCTTCCGTGAAATTCTCAACGCCCGCAAGGAAGAGGTCGCTGCACTCATTACTGCTGAACATGGCAAGGTTCTTAGTGATGCACTCGGTGAAGTTACTCGTGGACAAGAGGTTGTTGAGTTCGCCTGTGGAATTCCTCATCTACTTAAGGGCGGCTACTCAGAGGGTGCATCAACAAATATCGATGTCTACTCAATTCGCCAACCACTAGGCATCGTCGGCATCATCTCTCCCTTTAACTTTCCAGCGATGGTTCCGATGTGGTTCTTTCCAATTGCGATTGCAGCGGGCAACGCAGTAATTATTAAGCCAAGTGAGAAGGATCCATCTGCAATTAATCTGGTGGCCTCAATGTGGAGAGAAGCTGGGCTCCCTGATGGCGTCTTCAACGTTGTGCATGGCGATAAGGTCGCAGTAGATATCTTGCTCGAGCACCCTGAGGTCAAAGCAATTTCTTTTGTTGGTTCAACACCAATCGCGAGGTACATCTACGAGACTGCAACGAAGAACGGTAAGCGAGTTCAGGCGCTAGGAGGTGCGAAGAACCATATGCTCGTTCTTCCAGATGCCGATCTAGAACTCGCAGCTGATGCTGCAGTAAATGCCGGATTTGGATCTGCTGGTGAACGTTGTATGGCCATCTCTGCACTCGTGGTCGTTGAGCCAGTTGCCAATGCACTTGTGGCACGAATTAAGCAACGAATGGAACGTCTGAACACTGGCGATGGAACGCAGGGCGCCGATATGGGACCACTTGTCACCAGCGTGCATCGCGACAAGGTCTCTTCCTATGTCGATGCTGGTGTGGCAAGCGGTGCAACACTCGTCGTTGATGGTCGTAATCCGAAGGTCAGTGGTGAAGCAGGCGGCTTCTGGCTTGGACCAACCTTGTTCGATAACGTCACACCGGCTATGAGCATCTATACCGATGAAATTTTTGGACCAGTTCTTAGTGTGATTCGGGTAGATACTTATGAAGAGGGTCTTGCTCTGATCAATGCCCATCAATATGGAAATGGAACTGCAATCTTCACCAATGATGGTGGAGCGGCACGAAAGTTTCAGAATGAGGTACAGGTAGGAATGATCGGAATCAACGTACCAATCCCGGTGCCGACTGCTTACTACTCCTTTGGCGGTTGGAAGAATTCGCTATTCGGAGATACCCACGCCCACGGAAGTGAAGGTGTCCATTTCTTCACCCGTGGAAAGGTAGTGACAAGTCGCTGGCTTGACCCATCACATGGTGGGATCAACCTCGGCTTCCCTCAGAATTCCTAATCCGTTCGAGCGCCCTCCCGACTCAATCTTGAGAATTTCTTGTCAGTTCTTTGCGCATTCTCTAAAGCGCAAGACATTCGAAAGAATCTCAATAAACTTCACTTATCGCTCAGAGGAGTGAATATCTAGGTAGTGGGGGATTAGAGTGAAGATGAGAACGCTCGGAGCACTCGTTCTGTTAGTTGCTCTCTCTGGCGTGCCTGCCCTACCCGTTCAGGCCGCTGCCCCTGCAATCACCTGGACTTCAGAGTTGCCACCGGCAGCAACTTCCATTGTCGCAGATAGCAACGCCTTTCCTGCAGCGACCTCAGCCTCGGGCGCTCCCATCGTTTATCGGGTTCTAGATAATTCCGGAAGCCAATGCCAACTCACTGAAGGTACCCACTTCACTTATGCAAATTCTGGTACCTGCCTGATCTCGGCGACGGTCGGTGCCTTTAACGGTGCCGGGCCAGCCTCAACGATTCGACTCTTTGCCCTTACCCGCACCAGCCCTGCACAACCACCACTTCACACTCGTACGATCAATGACCTTCCTGAACCAGTCAAGATAAATGCCGGTTCATCTACCTTCCTTCCGAATGTGAATTTCTCGGAGGGGATTGGCGGAGTAGAGCCAGTAGTTCTGGACTCTTCTAATTCGGGTTGCTACCTCGTAGGCAGCGAGCTATTCACTCCAAATGAAGGCTCGTGCTACATCGGTTACCTATTGAGCGATGATCCTGATTATTACATCACTACCTCAAATCCGATTCTCTACACAGTTCTTTCAGCTACGGCAGATGTATCGACAACAGATACGCCGGCTGCGGCTGCGACATCCTCTGAGCCATCTCTAATTCTCCCGCTCGAAGTCACTGTTCCTATTGAGAACTCTTATGTAACCGTCACCGCTCCGGCAGGAATTCTTCCAGAAAATGCGCGCTTAGATATCGTTTCAGGCACAGCTCCAGAAGCAGTGAAAGCAGGGCTCTTGCAAGTTGAAATCAACGCTTATGACGAGCAAGGTGTGCGGATTACTCAATTGAAGAACGTTCTTACAATGAATTTGGGACCGCTGCCGCTAGAGGGAAACGACATTGTGTACTCGCAAGATGGATTGGTCTGGAAGAGTATTAGCAAGCTTTCCGGGAAAGTTCTTCCTGACGATGCGGGAGAGGGCTATTACCTTGATGAAGATAGTAATGTCATCATTCTTACTCGCCACTTAACCTTCTACGGCACCAAGCGGTTAGGTAAAGATCTGGTGCTGCTCTCCACAGTGAAAGAGCGTGAGATTGGCACCAATGTGCGCTTAGCTATTCAAGGTGGAAGTGGAACTGGCGCGCTTACCTTCATCTCGTTAACACCGAAGATCTGTTCAATCACTCAAAAGGGTGTTGTCACAGCACTCGCCGCTGGTGAGTGTTCGGTGGATGTCGTGAAGAATGGTGATGCCATATATTCCAGTGGAACATCAGGTCCGCTGGCGTTGACGGTCAATCCAAAATTGGTCCGCATCTTCACATCCGGCAAGAAGCTCACAGTGCAATCGGCCCTCTCAAAGATATATGCAAATAAGAGTCTAGATCTCTATCTCTTAGATGCCGCATCGCGCTCATTAGGATTTGTCCAAAAGGTGACGGCAACCTCAAATGGTGCAGTGAGATTCACCTTCTCACCGGTAACCATTCCAAAGAACTTCACCATTGAGTTAAAGTTTGGCGACCAGTTGGTAGCCACAGCAATCGCTAAGTTGCCCTAAAAACCACGTATTTCACACCAGCCGGCACGCAGAAGATACGCGTTCCCTTGGGGGGTTAGCCCCTGCCTGGGTTACCCTTAGACAATGTGCCTAGATGGACATATCCAGGTATATCAACCCCATTACGCAGGGAGCAATCTGTGAAGCTAAGCCTTTCTCAACATCGAACCGGAGTCGCAAAGATTTCGATTCTCGGTCTAATCCTTGGCCTGTTGACCGCTGCAACTACCGTAACGAGCGCTTCACCCGCTTCAGCTGCTGCCCAGATCTGCCCGACGCCGGTCTTCGCCTTCACGATGGGCGACCCAACTCGTCCGGCAACCGTTGGCTCCTCGCTCATCCTTAATATTCTCAACTCAAACTATCTACCTACCCCCGCGAATGTAAATGTGGCAGTTGGCGTAAATGGCATAGGCGCTTTTCGGAGTTACCGCATTGATAGATATGACGCCACCGGAAGCGCCCTCCTTCAAACCTTGCGTGCGGAAACCTCAACTTCGAATGATGGAAGTGTCATCCCGGCACCTTATGTGCTCACTTCCGCAGATCTTAACTCTCGCATTAAGTTAACGGTAACCGTTCACGGCTATTGCGATAATGGAACGTCAACTCCAGATGTCACCCAATCAGCTATTAGCAATGTGGTACAGCTCGCCGATTCCAGTGCAAGTTCATCGCTGTTGGGAATTGAATCGAGTCAAATTCTGACGCCGGCTTTTAGCCCGTACATCCACAGTTACTCAGCATCAGTTCCGCTCTCTGCCTCTTCTCCCATTGTGCAACTTCGCCCAGTACTCGTAAATGATTCGCAGACTATTACGGTTGATGATGCGACTACTCCACTCGATACTTCTAAGAACATTGAATACTCCGCTCCTACTAATCTAACGGGCAGTCCAACTGGTTGGCAGAAGGTATTTCATGTGACATCAGCAGATGGTTTACATGGTGAGGCGTACACGATTAACTTCACTGTCAATCCAAAGTTAGCCCCGGTGGTACCGGCAAATCCTGCGAACATTCAAATTTTTCGCGGCTTGCTCGAAACCCAACTGCAATGGAGTTCCTACACATCGCTCAATCAAGGCTCTTCGCCTATCGCTGGATATCAAATTTATATTTATCAATATGACCCATCAGGCAATTACATGCCAGGCGCAATCGCAACTCCTCAAATCTATTCAGCAAACCTAGTATCAGGAGATGAGACCACAACCTCAGTGGCAATCCGATCACTTCTTGAGGGATATTCCTATTGCTTTGGAGTTCAGGCGTACAACAACGAAGGGCTATCGGCGGTATCCGGCTCGGTTCATCCAGCAACATTTCCAGTCAACGATAGAAATTGCACCGGACCACTCCCACGAGTGACCAATAACGTGGAATTATTCAATCGAGGGCTTCGCATCGACGATTCTGGCGTCACCTTTGAAGGAACACAGCCAGTTCAGAATTTTCTTCCATATTCACCAGATCGGTCTAGATACGAGTCAACGCTGGCCGATGAGGGTTCACTCATAGTGTTTCAACCGACTGTGAGTACGGCTGAAATTCAAACGGCTATTACCTCACCTGTGCGTCCAAGCTTGAAGACGAAAGATTCGCTCACTTCGATACAGAACCCTCGGTTCTCGCTGCCATCAGGAGTCACCAACTTTCTATTATCAGCCTCAAAGAAAAATTACGATGTAACCTTCAATTCCACTGACCTGAGATATCAGTACATCACGAGTGTGGGTCACACCTTTGGATCAACACCTCGCGATAAGAGCGCACCGATTGCAACTTTTAATTTTCAGAATACTGAGAGCCAAACTGTAAATGTAACGCTCTCAATTGCAGGAGCGGGTTTTACCCTTGCGAGTCAGAGTTGTGGATCTCTTACGCCAATGCTTGGCGCGGGAGCGGGAACCGAGAACTGTCTTGCGACTGTTGGATTTTCTCCAACGTCAAGCACGCCAGACACTTCTACAGGTTCACTTACTGTGACATATCGTTCACTCGGAGGCGATGTATTGCACATCTATACCCTCCCATTATTGGGCTACGCGAACTCGACAAATACTCGTACATTGACGTGGAATACCAGCACCACTCTTCATGTGAGTGATAACCGTTACCCAGCAAATGCAGTTGCATCCATGGCGGAGTCCGCATTGCCGAGCTACTCCGTGGCAAATGACAATGGAACCGGCTGCTCTACGAACGGAACGACAATCACGCTGCTTTCTACGGGTGACTGCACCATCACCGCAACGCTGCCGGCTCAGACCATTGGCGGTGTGGCATATCCATCAGTAAGTACTTCACGAATCTTCCACGTGATCAAGTCGCTAACCTCGGCCAATTTAGGCCTCGCTAAATCCTTAGGTGGAAATTTCTCACAGCGGTCCTATGTCGGCGAATCGTTGAGCGGCAATCCACTACTTCCTACCGGAATCGCCGCTGAGAACTTCTCGGTAGCTCCATATTTCCAGGTGAGTGACTCTTCTGATTTCTCAGTCGCTGCGGCTCGATGTCGAGTAGATCGCGTGCTCGATTCAAGCGGAAAGGCCGTTCTTCCCTTTGGAAGGATCTCTGCCTTGGCTCCTGGGCGTTGCTATTACCGGTTCATCATCCCAGCGAGTGCAGTTCGAAATGGCTTTACAAGTGCACCTAACTCCATCGATTTCCTAGCTCGGAACGCAGCCGACAATCTAGATATACAGCAGGAATATTCATCATCTGTAGGCGCAACTGTTCTGAAAACTACTCCAGATATTAATGGCGTCGTCCACACGGCGATAGCTGGAAGTTCAAGCGCCGCTGCCGATCTTTACTCCATTCTTCCAAATGGCAACACCAGCTGTGAAATTGATGGAGCGTTACCCATTCTCTACAACTTCTCCCACGATAGCCCCGTTACTGAAGACCCTTGTCAGATCCAGGCAAACTTCCCAGCGACCGCTACGCAGGCACCTTACTCAATAGTGAGAGATACAACTTCTTATCATCTCTCATATCGCCCTGCGATGCCGAAGGTAATTGCTATCCGCGGAATTAATGCAGATGGAACAGCATCTGCCAGCACTATCGCGCTCGATTTTGATCTTTCACATACAAATATAGGTGATCCATTCATCGGGATGAGCCTTGGAGTGTTCGACGGCTCGAATTCGTATAGCCAATATGATCCATCCAATATTATCTGCAATCCCATCGACGCAGATCAGCATGCTCATTGCGAAATCAATAATTTGACACAAGGCGTCAACTACCGCATTTATGCTCACTCGGTAGCGCAAAATGCCTATTCGCGTGACCTTCTGATCTCCGATTACCTCACTCCGAAAATTATCCAAAGCTCAGCCATCACCACGGATAATTTGTATATTGGAGTCGACGGAACAAGTGTTATCTATGTGCAGATTCCTCCGTTAACAGATGGCGCAGGAGCAGATCTCTACTTAGGAAGCACGCCGACCGGTTTCATCTACGATACCGACACTTTAACAACGCAAAACCTCACCTGCGGCAGTATAAGCAACAGTGATGTAGCGCTTGGATACGTTATTTGCAACGTTTCTGGTCTGTTTCACGACCATTACAACCTCTCTGTATCTGTAACGGCAGGAGGATTCACAACATCAGCTACAAGTGATTCAATGCATGAGGTACAGCAACTAGTGAATTCCGATGCGCTGGCCTATCAGAGCGCGGTAACTAACTCTGGCCCGGAATCAACAGGCGCGCGGGATAGCTTTAACTTAAACGATTCGATTCAGGCAGAGTACGTCGGAACCAACAATCTCGTCCTGGCTTGGACTCGAATCGCAGATCATTTAGGCTGGAACTTCGATCATTATCGAGTTCAGATTGATTGTAACGGTGATGCACCAGTTATTGATACCGATACCTATAACAACATTTTTATCGCCAGAAATTTAACCGGTAAGTGCGACACCTATCATGCCCGTCTTACAGCCGAACCGATTGCAACTGATCTCGTCGGACAAAGTGAAGTTAGCATCTATAAGACTTTCACCCAATCCTTGACGGCACAGAGCATCTACATCCATTCGCTCACCGACAATTTTGATATGGGAAATTTTGATATCTTAACGGCATCTTCAGATCCCGCTGGTGCATCTACGGTCTCAGGATTGGGACTCCAATCCTTCCAAGTCGCATCTGGTAAGTGTTTCACTCAAGGAAATATCATCTACTCACTAGTGACGGGCATATGTACAGCAACCGCTTCCGTCAAAGCAGATGATGGTTATTCCGGCGCTAAGAGTGATCAACTCGGAATTACAGTAAATCGCATCTCTAGAACGCTTGAGTGGGATCCGGTCACATCACTCACCACAACGCAGAGTGGCATAGTCCTGCCGCTACCACACGCATCTACCAGCGCTGCCGGTGATCTCTACTCATTCCAAGTGAGCAATGAGACGAATACCGCGAATTGTTCAATCAACCAGTTATCGCTGGCACTCACCTTTACCCAACCGGGTCAGTGCGCCATCAGGGCTAAGATTTCTGGTGCGCCAGACTATTTGGATGCTTACTCGGGCGGCGGTGGATCAGACCTAACTGCGCCATATACGGTGATCTTCATTTCAAAGAATGCTCGCCCGGTGTACTGGAACCCTAGAACTTCATTGAGTGGAAGCGATTTCGGTACTTCGGTAGCTAGCCTCGGTCTACCGAGCGTAACTATTGGATCAGTAACAGAAATTGCGTATCAGATGATCAACTCAGGTTCGGCACAGTGCACATTGCTGGCTGGTTATATTCGGTTTTACGCACCAGGCACCTGCTCTCTCGCCGCAAGTTTTGCCGGTGATAGCGCATTCCCAGTATCGAACTCCGATCCAATAACCTTCACGGTGAACTCTGCGCCACGAGTGATCTCATGGGCCCCAGGAATTTCTACCCTCACGCAATCAAATTACTCACAGACAATCCCGGGAGCAACGGCCTCTGGCCCGGGGGATATTTTGTACTCAGTCGCTCCGCTCTCCCAGGGAAACTGCACAATTACCTCGAAAGATGTAGTTGCAAACACGATTGGAATCCTTGCCACTGGGACAGGCAGCTGCGCGCTCATTGCGACGGCGGCCTCAAGTGCTGGCTATATCAGTTCCTCTTTCACAATAACTCTTTCTATCAACGCCTCCACCGACAACTCGTTGTCAGCCCTATTGCTCTACGACTCAGTTGGAAATCAGATTCCTATCACCCCTGGTGATACAACAACTGTGGGATTTGTATCAGAAAATCTGAGCTATACCGTTCCAGCTGATGGAAATCCTGCGCACACCACCTACAAGATTCAACCGTTTGCAAACAATTCCTTCGAGACCATCACAATCCTTGGGGCGGTCATTCACTCGGGTGATACCTACACGGCAACGCTTAGTTCTGGCACAACCGTAATACCAATTCGCGTCTCTTCTGCGCTAGGAGTTCAAAGAGAGTACAAACTCTTCCTACACAAGACGATGAACCTCGGTGCAACACCGGTCGGCTTACCCTTCGTGAAGACCATCTCAATCAGTAACTCGATTGGCGAATCAGTAACCATCACTGGAATCACGACGTTGAGTGATAGCGCAGAGTTCTCAATCGCAGCAGGGACAACTTCAAAATGTATTGCTGATGGAACAACGAGCATCACTGCTTACGGCTCATGTAATTTGGTCGTTACCTATCTACCTACCCAAATAACGGATCCGCTAAATCCGCCGCTCCTGCGGGTGCGACTCACGGGCACTGCAGCCTCGGGCCGTTTAATGTACGAGACAGCGACTTTGTATGGCATCGCGACTGGAAATATCCAAGTCGTCACTTATAACGGCCCGCTCTCCTATACAACCTCTGCGACAACAATCTCTTCCGCAACGGTAACTCCGGGTGGGGGAACGATTTCCTATACAGTTCTTGGAACGAGCACTTCTAGCTGTTCGATTCAAAGATATCTTCCAACAGTCCAATTCACCAGCGCTGGAATCTGCGATATTCAGATAACCGCTGCGGCGACCCCTGTCTTCAATGCGGCTTCAATAATCATCCACATAAATGTTGCGCTGTCACAACAATCGCTCTCGGTTATCGGTGACTCATATTCAGTTCCGGTATTAGATCAAGTAACACTTACCGGAATTGGAAAGTCTGGCTCATCGCAATATCTCTATAGCCTTGATTCAAATTCCTCCACTCTCGGATGTGCATTTGTTGGAAATGTCTTGACATCATCTGCTGTGGGGACGTGTTATGTCTACGTCAGCGTCAGTGCTGATTCGCTATTTGATGCGGCCTCGAGTGCATCGGTGGCTTTTAGCTTTACCGCTGTAGCTCAAGTAATTACTTGGAATCCAACTAATCTCACTGGTCCGTTCACTTTACATCGGTTAATTCCAAACTCTCCAGCTTTTTCAGATGTTGGTAGCGCAATCACGTACTCAGTCGATCCACTCGCAGCGAACTCATCCCTCTGTAATGTAGACCGGGTATCTGGTGTAATTTTCTTTAAGAGCGCTGGCGCCTGTACGGTCATTGCAACTGGTGCAGCAAATAGCACCTATCTCAGCTCAGCCATTTCGCGCACATTTACAATCACTCCTGGCGTTCCATCGATCCCAACCTTCACCTCCTTCTCTACGGGTGAAACGAGTGTGACACTTGGATTTAGCGCGCCAAGTGAGGATGGCGGATCTCCGATTACGAGCTACTCCGTTGTACTTCGTGACCAAACTGGAAACGAGACTCTTACGGCTCAGAGCTGTACGGTCGGAGTTGATTGCGTTGCGGCATCAGGTGGAAAGTCTTTCGCACTTCGCATCTCCGGACTTACCCCTGGACACCGTTATGTTGCGCTCATTGCCGCGATTAATGGGAATGGTTCTGGCGAATATTCTGCGCCCTCTCCCTCTTTCCAGCCTCACGTTCAATTATCTGGGGTTGAAGGGCTAAGCCTCTTCCCGGCTGATGGCGCACTTCGCATTACCTTCAGCGCGCCTACCTGCCTGCTTGCTACACCGTCGACCTGTGGAACTTTTGCGGGTTATAACATTCAGACATCGACAGATGGCGTATTTTGGAATGGTCAGGCGGGTTATTACACCGATCTGCAATACCTCCACGGTGGCGAGTTCATCGCTGATGGACTCACAAATGGCATCTCGTACTTTGTTCAAGTTACTGCTTATACCGTGGTCGATTCTGTTAATGATTCAGGCACCGCAGTAACACTCTCACAGTCCAGCACCGCCCAAGCAACTCAGGTTCCTGCGGCTGTGCCATCAGCGCCGACAAATGTAAGTGCAACGAAGGCATCTCTTACATCTGCAAATGTGACATGGAGAGCACCCGATCGAGATGGTGGCATACAGATTGATAGCTACACGGTTACCGCTACCAGAGTTTCAAATAGCGCGACCCTCACTGTTGATTGTTTATCCTCACCGTGCCTTGTTACTGGTCTCAATCAATACGACACATACACATTCAGCGTGCTGGCTCACAACTTCGTTGGTAATGGCGCACCATCAGCTGAGAGTGCACCGCTTCGTATGCTCTTCCTGACGCGTAACCTCAATTTCGACGCTTCTGTACCATCAACTCTCGTCTACGGCAGTGGCGCAGTCCTCTTGGCCACGCCAACTGCAGGCGGTGGAACCATTTCTTACAGCGCTGTTGGCGGCGGATGTATCGTCACTGGATCCACAGTTCTTGCAACTGCAATTACTGGCGGCGCTATTAACTGCCTCGTTCGTGTCGATCTGACCCCAGATCTCTTCTATGAAGGAGTAGGCAATTCAATCGATATCACCGTTACTGCAGCGCCACGCTCTGTTACTTGGTATGCCTCCAATGCCGCACCTACCTTCTCAGCTGATGCCGGGGCGCAAGCTCTCATCGCTCCGGTTGCAAGTGATAGCGAAGCGACATTCAACTACTACATCGTATCTGGCGGAAATACTGCCGGTTGTAGCTTCAACGGTTCAAATCAACTAGTTGTAACCTCTTCAGGTAGCTGTCAGCTTTACGCAGTCGCACCACAGGACTCTCATTACGAGACCGCGACTTCGAATACTGTGAACGTCACCGTGACAAAGGATGCGAGCCGCTCAATTATCTGGAGCACAACACCTACCGACTTCACTTGGGGCGCTGCGAAGTATGACAATTCGATGGCTCTGGCAGCGGTCTCATCCGGAACTGCCACGGTTCGGTATACCGTCTCGGACTCAGGACTTGCTGGCTGCTCACTACGCATTGATGGCGGTGGTGTGGCACATCTTCGTTATCTCAATGTGGGCACGTGCGAGATTCTTGCCTATGTCGATGCCACGCCAGTGCTAGCTAGTGCAGCTGCGACCCATACCTTCACCATCATTGATGTCGCACAAGTAATGAGTTGGTCCCCTTCCACGACCAGCTTTGCTGAGTCAGATTCACCTTACACAATCCCAGCAGCACGATCTAGCGGTATGGGTGCACTGGTTTACACCGTCTCACCGGAGAGTTCTGCCGTTTGCGCACTCTCGGGCAGCAATCAAATCTCAATGAATAACGTCGGTAACTGCACTATCTCTGCCAGTGCAACAGAAGTTCGTGATTCGTTGGATTCGTCGAAAATTCTGTACGCTGCTTCAACAATCCCAGCCACATATTCTTTTGTGGTAACGGCCTCAACTGTTAACACGCTCTCGAATATCTCGCTCGGATCAATCCCATTTATCGAAGGCGCATTTTCTTCGACGCTTGAGGATTATCACGCTGATCTGAAGGCAGGTCAGAGCGCAACTCTGACCCTGACCCTGGCCGAACGCCATGAGAGCATCACTGCGCTCACTTTGATTGATGATCATTTGGATACAACAGTGTTGGCATATACCCCGGGAATGACCTTGCCTCTTACAACTGGTAGTAACTCGCTCAGTATCCAAGTGGCATCTCATAGTGGAAGCGTGAAGACCTACATCATCGTTCTACATCTCTATCCAGCCCAACAGATTACCTGGACGCCAATCGCCTCCGTGATGGAGTCCCGCGCCGCTGTCAATATTGGTAAAGCAACAGCGCTCGGCGGAGTAGATTTCCACTACAGCGTCAAGGGAAGTTCAACTGCAACCTGCGACATTTCAAATGCGAGCTCTCCAGTCGCAACCTTTACGGGCGCCGGCGATTGCATCGTTCAGGTTACGGCCGAGATAAGTAATCAATACAATCTTGCCACGACCGAGCAGACGATCACAGTGCTTCCAAGCAATGACGCGACACTATCTAGCATCTCGCTCAGTGACGGCTTTGTATCTAGCACCTTGTCAGACACTGAAATTAACTACATCTCGATGCCTAATGGCAGGGCAACGTTCAACCTAGATGGATTCACTGTTAATGGAATCGGCGCAACCGTGCAGTTCAACAATGTCGGTTTACCTATTCTAAGTAAAACAGGAATCACACTCGATCCAAATGACCAAGCAACCCAATTCCTTCTCACCGTAACGGCTCACGATGGAACGAGAAAGGTGTACACCTTTAGGGGAACGAGGGCGCTCCACATCAACTGGAACCTAACCACTGCGATTTACGAGCGGGTTCTCGGCGGCATGACGCTCGCGGACTTCTTCGGCTCACTCCCTCAGGTCTCAAGCAGCGCCGCTACATTGACGACTTCGGTCATTGACGGAGATGGCACCGTCTGTTCTTATGCAGGTGGAACATTTACAACGCTCTTCCCCGGCACGTGCGTGCTCCAAGTAACCGCGAGCTCGGTAGCTGGTCTGACGGATGCTGATCCTCTCATCGAGACCATCACAATTATTCCATCATCTGTGACTGGACTTTCGGTTCTCACGCCTCGAGGTGCGCTCGCAGGAGTCGGTGCATCTCCGGACATATACACCTATGCAAATGTAGATGTAATCCCGGGCGAAGGAGTTGGTTTGCGCTACAGTGCAAAATCTGGGCTGGAAGAAGTCACAGTTCAAATAAATGGTGTGAATTACAATTGTGCAGAAAACTGCATGTTTGAGGATGAACTAACTGATGGAGTGAATATAGTCACCATCACGACGCGTTCAGATTTTGAAGTCGTCCACGATTTATCTTCATACTCACCTCAGTACAGCTTCACTATAACCAAGTGGAAGCTACAGGAGTTCACAACGACCTGGCTCCACTCCGTCGTTCAGGGTTTCAGCACATCACTCTTCCCAATCAATGGCGTGTATATCGAAGCTAATCGTCGATATTCAATTCCGTCGGGAGATGCTCGAGTCTGTACGCTAAATAATGCTCAGCTTGGCTCTATCTTCTTCGGTGGAGTTGGAACCTGTCACATCACGGTGAACTCCGCCTCCTCTGGCTTTTACAGAGCGGCAGAGCCAGTCACATACGAGATCTCAGTAACCGCAGATCCAACGATTGGCCTCCGTGGCTCTGTTACTTCGAATGGAGTCAGCATTGATGTTCTTCCTGAAATTGATACCTACAACGTCACTCCATCAGGACCAAATGACACGGTCACTGTCGCTCTGCGAAATATCGGATACGCAACCACGCCTCCGACTTACACGCTCAACGGAGTAACTCTCCCACTCCCAGATAATTCAACTTTTGCCCTGATTCCAGGCCAGTTGAATCTTCTTGCAGTACAGGCCTTCAATGATGCTGGTGAGTTCATCTTCTATGAATTCAACTTTCTTCTTCCTTCAATACCGGTAGATCCAGTACCAAGTCCAACGCCATCTCCTATCCCTGACTTCTTGAAGGCGCCGCACGACTCTCCGGCAGAGACAAGCACGGCGGTTGTTGCCGAACCAGCAGCTCCGGTAGTTACACCTATCGTAATTGCCCCTGAACCTAAGCCGATTGATAAGGTCGCCCAGCCACAGGTTGTTGCGCACTTTTCTAGCGCTGCGATGTGGGTAAAGCAGCGGGTCTCACTGATAATTAATCCTGAGCAGTCCTCAGTTGCCCTAGTGATCGCATCGGCTACGCCAGGCATTTGCGCCCTCACTACTGCTGGCCTGATCTACGCCTCACATGCCGGAAGATGTGTGATTTCAGTAGTCAACCCAACTGATGCAACACACGTCGCATCAACAACTACCTTCACAATTAAGGTCATTGCGCCATCGCTCAAGGTGAAATCACTCCTCAAGCCACTCCGTGGAAAGCAGATTGCGATAACCGCAGGACCTATCTATAAGAAGAAGACGATTCGAATCTTCTCCCTACCAGTTGGCGCAAAGCGTTCAATTCTTCTTGGAACGATAAAACTCAATGGCCAGGGAGTTGGCCTCCTCGTAACGCCAACCTTGAAGAGTTCAAAGATTTCACTCGTCTATTCACATAGAACTATTGCGAGTATCAAGGTTAAGTAATTCACAGAATTCCCACATGAAATTAGGTAGATAACGTCACGGCAGCAGCACTTGTTCGTGAAGGATTCGTGAGGGTCGATATCTAACTTTGCTGCATGCAAAGAGAGATACAGAAATTACTTGGTGTGATAGCGCTTTCGGCAATGATGGCTTCATCGTCGACCATCGCGATGGCCGCCATGAAGAGAAGTCTCGTCGCCCCGCAGAAGAATGTTGCGATTATTGATACTGGTATTGATCCAACTGCAACAGAGATTCGTGGCGCGATTGTTGATGAACTCTGCTTCTCGCATAACGCCTCCTGCCCTAATGGTGAGAGCTTCATGCATGGCACGCAGGCGGCCACCCTTCCATTATCTGCTATGTCTAACGCAACCTTTGAGCACGGTACAGAGGTTATCTCTTCTGCGATGAGCGTTAACCCCAGTGTTCGCATCATTGAGGTCCGCTGCTCATCGGTGAAGAACATATCTGAGTGGGAGGGTTGCAATTATGATGATATCGCTCTTGCCCTCTCCTGGCTTTATCTGAATGCAACCAACATCAATCTTGGTGCAGTTGTTCTACCTATGGCGACTAACCCAAGCAAGAACTGTGATGCGGATGTGGCGAATCAAAGCCATGTTGCAGATCTCGCTGCAATTAATATCCCGGTCATCGCCTCAAGCGGCAATAATGGAAATTTTGGAGCAGTGAGTAATCCTGCTTGTATTCCTGGTGTACTTGCAATTAGTGCAACAGATAAATCCGGACGCATTGCTCGCTATGCGAATTACAGCTCTCGCGTGGACTTTGCCACATTAGGTGAATTTTCCGTCATCTCGTCGAAGAATAAAAGGGTTCAAGCAGGAGGTACATCTCTATCTGCTGGCGCCTTTGGCGCTCAGTGGACACTTATTGAATCGATGAAACACCTCTCCCTTACCGGGCAGATTGATTGGATAAAACGCATTGCGATTGCTGCTAAGGCCCCGGTAGGGAGTGGCACCATCAGCTCAGTACCAAGTGATCTCTCGCTATACCTCACTAGCCAATCTGGAGCCGAGAGCTAAGGTGAGAACGAGCGTTGCTGGAACCATCAGCGCCCAACGCAGCGTAATGTGGTCGGCTAAGAATCCAACAAATGGGGGACCGGCGATTAATGCGCTGTACGAGATGCCGGAGACCAACGCAACGGCACTCGACGGCGCAATCGTGCCGGAGTAACGTTTGATTGCAATACTTCCAGCGGCGGAATAAATCAGTGGAATCACTGTTGAAACTCCGATTCCTAATAAGAACCAAGCGGCAATAAGAGATTGAATATTGCCAATGAGAAGTCCGCCAATAAAGCCACCACCGCCAATGATTCCACCCCACAAGAGAACACGGGAAGCCCCAAATTTATCGGCTAGATAATCGCCCGAGAACCGACCTGCAACCATCGTTGTTAAGAAGAGGATGTAGGGCATCGCTGCGAGGAATGGTGCAGCATGATAACTATTACGTGCAAGAACGCCACCCCAATCGGATGCTGCTCCCTCTCCAAATGAAGCAAAGAGGCCAATAACGCCAAGCGCCCAGAAAATTCCTGGCTTCTTCACTCGCTTACCCTTCTGAAGCTCATGCCTATCAATATCAGCAGATAACCAGAATGGACGAAGTACATAACTAATCGTCAAGACAACTGCGGCCATAACTAGGCTCTGAATAAAGGGTGAGATTTTATATTGGGCGAAGAGACCGCCTATGGCACCACCAATGAGGGCACCGAGTGACCAGATGGCATGAAACCCGCCCATGTATCTCTTCTTTGCCAGATCCTCCACCGTCACGGCGTGCGCATTCATCGCAACATCCTGAGTGACCTGAGAGAAGCCAAAGGCGAAGAGGGCTAAGCAGAACCAGATGAGATTGAGCTGGAGTCCAACTAATGGCATCGCTGAGGCAATTGCAAAAGAGGACCAGATTGAGACGGGTGCACTGCCGTACTTGGCAGCGAGCCTGCCCGCAAAGAATAAGGCGGTTAAGACCCCTGCGGATTGAAAGAAGAGGGCGTTACCTAAAACGGTATTTGAGATATGAAGATGGGCCTTGAAATCAGGCAGACGTGCAACAAAGGCTCCAAAGCCGAAGCCATTGGAGCCAAAGGTAAGCGCTACCGCGATGCGGGCGCGCTTAAGAATTCTTTGTTGCCTTCTTCTCTTGCTTCTGAGCGCGCTTCTCTTTCAGAGTGAGCTTTGCTTCTTTCTTAGTATTGGCATTTCCTTTTTGTTCCTTGTTGGCCATGATGATCCAACCTTTCACTAGTGAACTCTTGGTAAAGGAGAGTCTATCTTGGATAATGGCGCTATGAGTAAGCGAACTCTCGTTCTAGCCATAACTTTTGCACTTCTCACTGCTTCTCCCGCAGCAATAGCGCATAGCCATGGCTCAATGCCAAAGATTCCGACCGGTCAGGCCCAGGCGGCTCCTATGGGCGGAACTTTTCTCAACGTCACAATTCCGGATTCGGTTCTTCAACTGCCATTGCAGAACGCGAAGGGTGAGAAATTCACACTGGCATCGTTGCAAGGTAAGACGGTTCTTATCGCCAACTTCCTCACCTCATGCCAAGAGATCTGCCCAATGACAACTGTAAATATGCAGAGGATTGCAGATCGAGTAGCCGCCGCAAAGGCCTCATCTGAGATTGTGGTGTTGGAAATTACTGTGGATCCATTGCGTGATACACCGACACGTCTTCGCGCCTACCAAAAGCTCTACGGCTCATCGAATTGGGTGTTAGCAACGGGAACGCCAGCAAATATCTCAGCGCTCTGGAAGTTTTTCGGTGCCCCCGCAACGAAAGCTAACTTCACGGCAGCAGAGTTGAAGAGCCTGCCAAAAGATTGGCAGACCGGAAAGACGAGCGCCTATGACATGGTTCATGCAGATCTTGTACTCGCGCTCTCACCAGAATTACATTGGGTCTGGTTGGACCTTGGCGCACCTAAGACAGTGGATGGAAAGATTCCCAGTGCAATGAAGAAATTTTTGAGTGCAGATGGTCTAAAGAATTTAGCAAAGCCAGAGGAGCCATCATGGGGCGTTCCGGCGGTTCTTGCGGCGCTCTCAACCATCTCTGGCAACGCCTTATCGCTCTCCAACTAAGCCGGTAGAAATAAAAAAGCCCCGACTCGTTTTAAGGAGTCGGGGCTTTCCGCTGAATTACCTGAAGTCTACCCCATCAAACGATAGATGTCACCAGCGCTGAAGCGATTGCAGCAACCGCAATCCAGGTGAACCATGAGCCTGCTGTGCGGCCACGCCAGAGTTCAAGCGTGGGATCCACCTGAGTTCTACCGTGGCGAAGTACTAGGCCGAGGGCGATAAAGCCACCCAGGATGTAATGGAAGAGATTTGCGCCGGCAAGGAGGACCCAACTTGAGGCATATCCGCCATTGAAGGAGAAGCCTCCTCCCTCATCGTGAATGATGAACGGCATATGAGCCAGCTGGTGCCATTGCAGGTAGAGACCAACAAGAAGTGCCAACAGGGTTACTACCGTTGTGGTGCGCGCCAGAGCGCGTTGCACCAGACCAATTCGGTGAGAGATGGCAGCGACAATAAAGGGCAGAGCGACAACCCAGCCGGAGGCGGCAGAGAAGCGATGTGCCCCGTGGGGGAACCAACCATTGTTCGTATTGAGATTGCGAAGGTAGAAGTACGAGAAGATCATTCCAAACAGGAATGCCCCATCTGCAACTATCAGGAGGCGAACACCTAAGCGCTCACGTCGACCCACAACTTCAGGTGCATCATGATGGATATGGAAATCAGTATGCGTCATTTCTACTTACCCTTTCCGTAACCATATGGATCTGAAGTGATTACTGGAAGCTCATCAAAGTTCTCGAGTGGAACTGGATAAGGAACGGTCCACTCAAGGGTCTTTGAACCCCAAGGATTCATTGGGGCAATCTTTCCGTGGCGCCATGAGTGGATGACTGCCCAGAGCAGGACAATCATTCCAATCCCAACGCTATAGGCGCCGGCGGTAGATATCAGATTAGAGGTTGCAAATTGATGTGCATAATCGGCAACGCGACGAGGTTGACCCTCGGCCCCAGCAACAAACATTCCAAAGAAGAGAACGTTAAATCCAATTTGAACAAACCAGAATGAGATGTAGCCGGCACGCTCATTAAGCATGCGACCAGTCATCTTTGGATACCAGAAGGCCAAACCACCAATTGCACCAGTAAGTGCAGCACCCATGAGAGTGAAGTGGAAATGTGCTGTTACAAACATTGAACCGTGAAGGTAATTATCTGCTGGCACATCCGATAGGTAGATACCGGTAATTCCGCCAATGAGGAAGTTCCAGATAAAGGCGAAGACAGAGAGCATCGGCAACTTCATCCATGGTTTTCCGCGCCATAACGTTCCGATGAGAACTAAGAAGATCAGTCCGGTTGGAATCGAGATCATCTCCGTTGTAATCATGAATGGACCATTCAAGTTATTTGCCCAACCAGAGATATACATATGGTGTGCCCAGACGAGCACGGAGAGTCCTGCGATACCGGCAAAACCAAGAACTGCGGCGTTGAATGAGAAGAGCGGCTTTCTTACGAACACTGGCGCAATCTCCATGAGCGCAGCAACGCCCGGCAAGAGGATGACGTAGACCTCCGGGTGGCCCATGATCCAGAAGAGGTGGGCATAGAGCCAGCCGGAACCGCCCATATGGGCGTCAAAGAAGGTCGTATTAAAGGATCTATCCATGCCGGTCATGATCATGGAGAGCATGAAGGTGGGGAAGGCGGGGATGGCGAGAGCGACAGAGATGGTCGAACCGATCACGAAGATAGGTACTCGGTTCCACTTCATACCCTTAGCTCGCATGGTCACTACCGTTGCGGTGATATTTGCACCGGCAACAGCTGTCGAAATTGCGAAGATGATGATGGTCATCAAGAAGGCATCCATACCTGCACCAGCTTGAACGCTGAGTGGGGCATAGGCAGTCCAGCCGGTGGGAATTCCACCCAGGAACCAGGCGCTGCAGAGAACAGGAATCGCTGTGAAGAGAACCCACCAAGAGAGCGCATTGAGGCGAGGGAAGGCCATATCGCGTGCACCAATCATGATTGGCATGATGTAGTTACCAAATGGACCGGTCGCAACGATGATCATCGCAACAATCATGGTGATTCCGTGGAGTCCGACAAGTGAGTTGTAGACAACAGGTGTGATGAATTTTGAACCAGGGCTCGCAAGGTTTGTGCGGATCATCATTGCCATCGTGCCACCGACACCTAGCATCGTCATGACTCCGACGAGATATTGGATACCTACAACTTTGTGGTCAGTGCAATACTTGAAGTAACGCTTGATTCCTTGGCCATCTCCTGCAAGGTAGAGCTGTTCTTCGGCGGTGAGGTCTCTGCCAATTAACCACCGGAATGGCCCAATGAAGGCGCCAATTCCAATAAGAAAACCGATAGACCAAGCCATCATCGTTGCGATGAGGAGTTGGTCATTCTGATTTGGATTTAGTGGATCAACGGCGCCATCGGTAATGGTTTGCAGACTGTGGCGAATGAGATAGTAAGTAATCGCGGCAAAGAGTGCGCCGAGGATTACTCCGGTTCCCATGTTTAGCTTGGTAATCAAGCTCTTCTTTGGATTCGGAACGGGACGAGCGTGTTGTTCTGTGACTAGCGTTGTCATGCGCTCGCTCCTGACTGTTGAACCTGGCTAACCCAGGAATCGAAATCGGCCTCTGTCATGACGGCACCGGTTGTCTCCATGTATGCGTGCAAGATGCCACAGAGTTCTGCGCATTTCACATCAATCTCACCGAGTTTATTCGGAGTGGTACGAACCACTGTTGTGACCATCGCATTCGCATCGACCTTGACACCGAGCTGTACTGGCCAGAATGAGTGATTGACATCAACTGAACGAATATCGAACTCAACCGGGCGATTGATTGGCAGGTTTAACTGATGTGTCTCAATTCCCTGTTCAGGGTAGTTAAAGGTCCATAACCATTGTGAACCGGTTACTTCCACGATCATTGCGCTCTTGGAAGTAGCTGCAGCTTCGACGCTTTGAACATTGAGTTCTACGATTCCCCAAACAATCGCGACGAGCGCAAAGATGGTTGAGGCAACTGTCCAAATCACCACGACTGGACCATTTGTCCGAACCGCTGGTCCCTCTTCTGGAGGAGTATCGCCACGGTGCATATTCAGAAAGGCGTTCGTTGCTAACGCTAAAACAATGCCAGCGATAGGTGCTGAGATGATGGTAAACCAGATCATAATATTCTCAGCTGAGAGCATCTCTTTACTCATGATGCGTGGCATAAACTTTGGGTAGAGCCAGATTCCGAGAATCGTGAAGGTCGCGGTCCAAAGAATAAAAATCACGGATGTTCGTCGAACATCGTTCCGCTTAAAGAAGGTAGTCGCACGATCCCCAGGTGTTGGAGCGAGGTTATGATCAGAC
Source organism: uncultured Actinomycetes bacterium (assembly GCA_903854185.1). GTDB lineage: Bacteria > Actinomycetota > Actinomycetes > Nanopelagicales > Nanopelagicaceae > PALSA-747. Next base: position 9,595 of record CAINVP010000018.1, on the reverse strand, counting down.
ATTAACGACACTCACCTTTCCGCTCATATATCCCTGCGCGCCCATCACGGCGCCGAACTTTGCATAGGTGCCATCACCGCATGGGTATTCACAGTTCCAGACGTACTCGCCAACTCCTTGAGTAACGAAGGAGAAGGTCACGGTGTGAAAGGAGCCAGGCTTGTTATCGGGATCGGCAACCGGAAGTGGAACATTTACAAAGAGTGGATCTTGTGTTGATGTAGGAATTCCATGAAGCGTAAAGGTGTGTTGAACGCCATCAGGAGCGAGCGCATCGACGACCTTGCCATCAACTGTCATGGTGTTACCGACAGTGCCGATGACCTTTGCAAAATAATTGTGGTTTAACTTCTCGCCGCCGTCATAGACCTTGAGCGTGACAGTAACTAAGGCGTGAGCAGGAAGGACGAAGTGTGAGGCTGGCCCATAGAACGGCCAGGGATGGCGACGATCTGCCTTAGCGCCATTATCGACTGCGGTCTGAACATCTGGCCAGACTGACTCAGAGATGAAGGCGTGCTTAAGCGTTCCAAAGCCAGGCACATCTGTCGTTCCGTTAACGGTTGCGTAGAGTTTGCTCTGAGGTGACTTAGAGGCTTGGTGAAGTCCAAAGCCAACTCCAGTCACAACGAGGATTCCAAGTGCTAAGAAGGTGAGACCGCTGGTAAGTCTTCTACCAGTACTCAACTCTTCGCCACCTTTTACTTCGTTCATGAGACCGCCTTCATTGGGGTACTGACTCGTTAGGGTTGTGGGTGTAGCGTCGGTCACAGGTTACGCTCAGTTTCTGCAAATAGATAGCGTTAAGAGAGGTCTTACTTGGGGAGTTTGAATATTGCCTGGGATCTCGCCTTTACCGGCCCCATCGCCCTAGTTGGATGGTGGTACTTTACTGATTCCCGGGCCATTTCGAAGTGGCGCCAGGTCAGCTTTGGCTTTGGCTTGGCTCTTGCCGCAGTTGTTCTAGTTGGCCCGGTTGCTCACGCAGCTATTCACACCTTCTGGATTCATATGGTGCAGCACATCTTGTTGATGATGGTGATCTCCCCGCTTCTCGTCCTCGGAGCCCCGATGGCTGTTGCCTGCCAGTCGCGATATCCGAGGGTGCGCTCGCTGGCGCAGAGATTTATTGAGACCGGTTTTGCACGGGGGTTATTCAACCCCCACTTCGGTTTTCTTATCTTTCTCTTCGTTCTCATCGCAACACACTTCTCGCCGTTGGCAAATGCCGGTATGCGAAATCCGAACGTCCATTGCCTGGAACTGATTCTCTTTCTTATTGGTGGTCTCATTTATTACTACCCAGTGATGAAGGGAAATCCAACCCCTGTCTTTGTTCCGTATTCGACTCGCGCACTCTCGCTCTTTGCGATGATGTTGCCGGAGACAATGGTGGGCTTCTTTCTCTACTCGGGAAATCGACTTTTACATGACCTTCCCGATGGGATGGCTATGGGTCGAGGGTTAAATGATCAACATACGGGCGGGGCGATTATGTGGGCGATGGGCATGCTCATTGACACGGTGTGGATAGTCTTAGCCGCTCGAGATTGGTTTGAGAACGAGCGCGAGTTAGCGGAGGCAGAAGATGAGTGAGCAAGGTGACCCACATAGAAAGTGGGTGCTCTGGGCTCTTCCAGTCTGCGTCATCATGGCCTTCTTCGAACTTGATCGTGCGCTCGGCGGTAATCACCGCTCTTGGGTTTACGTTGCAGAGTGGCCATTCTTCGCAATCTTCATCGTATATATGTACATCAAGCTCTCACAGCCACAGGCGCCAGAAGATCACAGCGATGACCCACGACGTGAGCTAGAGGAGTAGTTGAACTACTTCCACGATTGATGAAGTGGGCGACCCTCGGCATAGCCGGAGGAAGATTGAACTCCAACAGTTGCTTTCTCAAAGAAATCGGGAATAGAGTTAGCGCCTGCATAAGTAAATGAGGATCGAACGCCCGCGATAATCTCATCAATGAGATCTTCAACGCCAGGCTTAGCGGGATCGATATACATACGTGATGAGGAGATGCCCTCTTCAAAGAGCGCCTTGCGAGCGCGATCAAAGGCTCCTTCACTTGCAGTTCTCGCTGCAACTGCCCGAGCCGAGGCCATTCCAAATGACTCTTTATAAAGGCGACCATTTGAGTCACGGTTTAAATCACTGGGTGATTCAAGTGTCCCAGCAAACCAGGAACCAATCATGACCTGTGAGGCGCCAGCAGCAAGTGCAAGTGCGACATCTCGTGGATGGCGAACTCCGCCATCAGCCCAGACGCTCTTACCAAGTTTGCGCGCCTCTGCAGCACATTCGAGTACCGCTGAAAATTGTGGACGACCAACACCGGTCTGCATACGCGTCGTGCACATCGCTCCAGGGCCGACACCTACTTTGATGATATCTGCACCAGCTGTAACTAGGTCGCGAACGCCAGCGGCGGTAACGACGTTGCCAGCAACGATTGGCACGCCGGAAGTTAGCGCCTTAATTGCCTTTAACGCCTCAATCATCTTCACTTGATGGCCATGAGCAGTATCAACGACAAGCAGATCCGCACCTGCGTCGATTAGCGCCTTTGCCTTAGCCGCAACATCGCCATTGATTCCTACTGCTGCGGCAATTCTGAGCTTTCCGTTAGCATCAAGTGCGGGAGTGTAGAGCGTTGCGCGCAGCGCACCTGTCTTTGTAATGATTCCAACGAGTTCACCACTCGCATTTACTACGGGAGCAAGTCTGCGGCGATGAGTATTGAGAAAATCAAATGCTTCGCGCGGTGTGACATCTTCACTTAACGTTAAGAGATCACGACTCATGATTACATGAAGCTGCGTGAAGCGATCTACACGCTCACAGTCAGCCTCAGTAATTATTCCTACTGGCTTCTTATTCTCAACCACAATGAGCGCGCCATGGGAACGCTTGTTAATGAGGTCAAGAGCATCCGAGACCGTCTCGGTAGGAGAAAGCGTGACCGGAGTATCGAAGACTGTGTGACGGCTTTTAACCCAAGAGATCACACTGCTCACTATCTCAAAGGGAATATCTTGTGGGATGACTGCGATGCCACCGCGGCGGGCAATGGTCTCGGCCATACGGCGACCAGAGATGGCAGTCATATTTGCAACAACAAGTGGAATTGTGGTTCCAGTTCCATCAATCGCTGATAGATCGACATCCATCCGGCTCGCGATATCAGATGCGCTCGGGACGAGAAAGACATCCTCATAGGTCAGATCGAATGTGGGCGTATTAATGAAATTCACGTTTCGTAACTATACCCGAGTAATGGAGATGAGAAAGAGCTACTTCTTTGAGCGCTTGCTAAAGCCTCCGATGAACCTCTCAGCGCGCAATGCTGCCCATGCCACGCGTGGCACATCCGCAGACTTTGGGTACAGCACGTAACGCGTCTGCCAATCAGGGTTGAATTTTGCATTAAAGCGGTAGAGCGATTCCACCTGAAAAAAATTAGATGTGAAACGAATCAAATTACGTGCACCACGCGTAACTGGACCGGCGCTAATTTTGTCAGCGCGTTCAAAGAGAGAACGGAAGGCAGCAAAGTTAAGTGAGATATTTTTAAAGTTATTTGCCACTGCCCACTCTGCTGAGGTGACAATCATTAGCTCATTTACTCCGGGGTCTGTCTCGCGATCGCGTTGCATCCGGTCTAGTGAGATATTTTCATTTGTCCACGGGACGAAGTAGAGAAGGCCTTTAATCTCACCCTCCTTCTCCGCAATTGTTATATAGGTGTCGTTATCAAAATCTTCACCGAACCGATCCATTGACATCGAGAAGCCACGTTCTGGCACGCCGTATCGCCACTTCTTTGCAAGTTTGCGGAGTTCGGTGCGAGTAGCTTCCGGCAGCGCATCCCATTGCGATGTGTATGCGGTGTAGCCCTTACGTTTGATGCGATTAACCATTTGACGCACATTTGCCATGGGGCGGCCTTCGAGTGTGAAATCTTTGACGCGAATAATTGCCTCGTCACCAATATCAATCGCTAACATTCCTGCTCGCTCAACCCAAACCTCACCGCCTTGATCACTTGCACCCATAACTGCAGGAGTCCAGGCGTGTTTGCGCGCCACCTCAAGAAAGGCATCAATCGCCTCGGGCCAAAGACTGTATTCGCCAAATGGATCGCCACTTGCCAACATGACACCAGCTTGCACGCGGTAAGCGATGCCTGCCTTGCCATTCTTTGACCAGATAACGCTCTTATCACGGCGGGTAGCGAAGTAGCCGAGTGAATCCTGATCTTGGTCGTGCTTAAGGAGTCCACGAATCTTCTGAATTTCCTCATCATTGAGCTTTGCAATCGGTTGCACTCGGCGGAAGAAGAGCGCCAATGGCACCAGAACGATGAAGAAGCCGAGGACTGCAAGCAGGGTCTCAACCGCATCCGATGTCCGTTCATTAAGAAACTGAATCGGACCGTTCACTCCCACAAAGCCTTCAAGGACTGTCAGGACAATATTCCCCAGCGATGGAGCTCCTGCAAATGAGTCACGGTGTCGGATTGCAAGGAGAAAGGTCGCAAGCACAAAGAAGGTGCCAAACGTTGCTAAGAAGCCGATGAGTGGTAGCCATTTAGTCTTCGGATCAGACTCGGCATAGAACTCACTTCGAAAAACAATCAACAGCGCAAGGATAGTGAGCGAGATAGAAATTTGTAAGGGATGAATTCCGGTACGGAAGAATTCAGTAGCGATATTAAGTACATAAATAAGGATGCTGAGCGCCCAAGCGCGGCGTTTTCTTCTAATGAGTCCGCGACCAAGTAGGACCATCGCGAGGCCAGTAAATACGACAGTTGCAAATGCGGCAGAGTGAATGAAGACCGGGAGATAGCTCTCAAGTTTTGCAGCACGCGATTGAAAGCGGTGGAAGAAGGCCGAGAGCATATTGAAGAGTCCAGCAAAATATGCGAGTCGCCCTAATATGAGCGGGATCTTGCTCCGCAGTTGGTTCATCTAAAGACTCCAGTGTGTCCCAAGGAGTATCGCCCAGGTTGTGGGTAGATAGCTAAGCCGTGAGGCTCCTTGCCCACTTTAATAGAGCGTAAGAATTTCCCATGGACGATATCAAAGACATAGACCACATTGTTGTAGCGGCCTGAGACCCAGAACTGGGTGCCATCGGCAGAGATGCCACCCATGTCGGGGCTGCCATTGCCAGGAATTTTCCACTTCGCAATTAACTTGTTATCAGCGAAGCGAAGTACTGAGACCGAACCTTCACCACGGTTTGTAATCAATAAGGTCTTAGAGTCTCGAGTCACATAGAGGCCGTGAGCGGCTTTACCAGTCTTAATAAATGCGAACTTACCGAAGTGGTTCGACTTCATCACCCAGACGCCATCCGACATCATATCTGCGATATAGAAAGTAGCGCCGTCCGGTGAAATCTTTACATCTTGCGGCATGGGCGACATTGAGTAGGTCTTCGGTAATTTTGCGGTTGCAACAAGTTTCATCTTTGCGGTATCGACCCAGAGAATCATGCCGGAGAATTCACATGAGACGGCGAAGTAATTGCCATCTGCAGTCCAATCCGCATGGTTTACACCTTTACACGGCACCTTAACAATCTTTTTAATTGCCATCGTGTGTGGATCTCTAAAAACTAACTGGCGATCTGACTCCGCCATGACAATTGCATACTTGCCATTGGGAGTGAAGTACAAGTTATAGGGATCGTGAACATAGATGGGTTTTCCAGCTTTTCCGGTCGCCGGGTTAATCGGCGTGAGGTAATTACCTTCGTTATCGTTTACCCAGAGCGTCTTCAGGTCCCAAGATGGAACGACATGCTGCGGACCGCGCTTAGTCTTAATTGTTGCAATAACTTTGAAGGTCTTCGGATCAATGACAGAGACAGTGTTTGATGTGTGATTTGGAACGTAGACGCGCTCTGGAAAATTTGCGACCACAGGGCTAAGTGCATTTGGGCGATCGGCGGCGTAGATATCTTGGGGATTGGTTACAGGCGGCATTCCGGCAAGGGGTGATGATGCCACCGCAGTGCTCGCAAAGAGCGGCACAACGAGAAGTGTGGCAAAAAATTTTCTACGCATATCTTCCTAGATTCCAAGAAGTGTTGTCAGGGTTACCGGCTTTAAACCTTGAGAGGTCAACTCTTTTAGCAGAGTTGGCAACGCCTTGATTGTGTTCTTATGACCGAAGTGCAGACTCACGATGCTGCCGTTTTTAGCGCCAGTCATCACATTCTTAATCAGCGCATTCGTGCTCACATCTTGGTAGTCGTGAGAATCGACATCGTAAGAGATACATTGCTTGTACCCGAGGGAGGTTGCAACTTTGCGAATCGTCGCATTCGAGTACTGCGTACCTGAGGGTCTAAACCATTTGCCATGCGTGCCCGAGACTTTTACTAACTCAGCCGCACATTGGGAAATTTCAGATCGAACCTTGGAGGCGTTCAGCGTCTTCATCTGATAATGGTTCATCGTGTGATTACCCAGATCATGACCATCAGCGATGATCTGCTTTGCAAATGTCGGGTTCTTAATTAACCAGGTACCGACTGCGAAGACTGAGACCGGAGTTTTCGTCTCTTGAAAGATGGTGAGTAGTTCCGTTCCCATTACATGAGAACTCGCACCGTGAAATGTGAGAGCGATATTGGGGACGCTGCGGTCACCGTGGGTGATATCTGGGATGGTGGCATCGGCGGTGGGTAGTCCAAATAGTGAGAGGGCCCCGCCTACACCTGCGAGCTTCAGAAAGGCGCGACGGTCAATTGCCATGGGTACATGATAGTTCGTGAGCGACAGGCGGGAATCTGCCAGCGCAGGGGAGCACTCCTTGCTAGGGTTAAGGCAAGCGCGAAAGGAGTTCCGTATGAGCGACGATGAAGATATGGGCCCCGATGAGATTGTTACTGAGGAAATGCTGTGGGAGCGCATCCCAGAAGTAACCGGAATCGACCGCGCCAATACTTATTATGAATTGAGCGCACGTATCTACGCCCGCGGCCAATATGACGAGGCGCTCGCCCTTGCTGAGACTGCTCGTGATCTCTACGCAGAGGCTGATGGCAATACTTCAAATGACGGATTAGCGCAGGCCTACTCAGCGATTGGTTATAACTTAAATCAATTGAAGCGGATCAATGAGGCCGCCGATGCAATGAGTAAGGCAGTAGAGCTGTTGCGCGAGTCGAAATCCCCATTAGCGATTGATCTTGCCTGCACATTGGGCGACTGGTGGTATGGCTCAAAGAATTACCAAAAAGCGATTGAATGCATGCAAGAGTGCGTGCAGGAGCATCTCGTTGAGGGTGATGATTCCGGCGCCGCTAATGATCTCCACCTTATCGGATGCTCTTATCGTGAATTGAAAGAGTTCACCGCTGCGCTTGAAGCCTTTCGCGAAGCACGGATACTCTTCAAGAAGTTAAAAGAAGTCATCAATGTTGCTCGCTGTGACCTCAAAATTGCCTTCTGTCTCAATGCTGGTGGGGATGGCGAAGGCGCCCTTCATGCGGCACAGAAAGCATCTGATGTCTTTGCAACGGCCCATGATCACAAGCGTGAAATGTTTGCACAGATGGAGCTCGGTAAGGCGTACATTAATTCTGGTCAGCTAGAAGAAGGTTATGTCACGCTAAATAAGTTACTTGCTTCGATGACATCTGATCAACTTGAAAACCATGACTTTGAATTCATTGTGGAGATAGAAGAGAAGATGGCTGAAGTGCTTAAGCTCCTTGGCCGGGAGGAAGAAGCGATTGAGATTGAGCGCAGATTGGCCTCAGTCAAAGAGGTCATTGAAGATTAGTTAGCGCGGCAGATGCTGCATCGCCCACGCATACATCGCAATTGCACCAGCAGCTGATGCATTCATAGAGCGGGTCGAACCGTATTGGCGGATTGCCAAGACCGCCTCACAGATAGCAACGGCATCATCTGACATGCCAGCTCCTTCTTGGCCAAAGAAGAGCACACACTTTTCAGGAAGTGCCGTTGACTCAAGCTGCTGCGAGATCGGCAGGTTATCGATTCCAATAATTGGAGTCTTATTCTCATCACACCACTTTTTGAAGTCTGCGGGAGTTGGATGATGCAGCACATGAAGATATTTATCAGTCACCATGGCGCCGCGTTTATTCCAATCACGCTTGCCAACGATATGCACATGAGAGACATTAAAAGCATTAGCTGTTCTCACTACTGAGCCAATATTTAAGTCGTGTTGCCAATTCTCAATGGCAATCTGAAGTGAGTGACGCTTCGTATCGAGGTCGGCGACAATCGCCTCAACACTCCAGTAGCGATAGTGATCGAGAACATTTCTCCGATCACCATTCAGCAATAACTCAGGATCAAACTGCGGACCAGTTGGCCATGGTTCTGGGTGAGGACCGACGCCAACTACAGGATAGAACTCTCCAGGACCCACTGTCGCCTCGACCATATTCCTTACTCTAGTAAGTGCAGGCAGTACGGCATAATTACGCAGTGCGTAATTCATTTAAAGCCTCGATTGCGAAGCTACTGGCTGCCTCAGCGCTCATTGCGTTCGTGCCAGTTGGCGGTGCATCGGCAACAGAATTACCTGGCCAATTTCTTACTTACGCAAACTCTGCACCCTTGGCTAATGCTGGAATCTTGATTGAAAATCTTGCTACCCGAGAGATTCTCTTCCAGTCCGAGACGACGACCCTTCGCGCTCCGGCATCGGTATTAAAGTTGCTCTCGATGGCGACGACGCTATCAACCTTTGAATCAGATACCCGATTTGCCACAACTATCGCCTCAACCTCAAAACCAAATAAGTTTCTCCTCATAGGTGAGAGCGACCCTTGGCTTACAACGAGCGCTCACTCGGCAGCGAAATTCCATCGTGCATACCTTCCTTACTTGATTAATAAGGTGCGAGCAGCAAATCCGAAGTTGAAGGCAATTCAACTTGATTATGCAAATGTTTATGCACTTGATCTACATGCACTTCAGAAATTCTTCGGTTCAACATTTAAAATCTATCCGCACAAACTTTCGACCGTGGCCGATGCAGAAGCCGAGCGGCTCTCGAATATTGCCGAAATTAAATCGCCGCCGCTAAGTGAGATTATTAAATTCACTCTGCTCTGGAGTGATAACGCGTTGGCAGATCGACTTGCACAGATGTCAGCAGCACGGATGGGATTTGGCGCGCGTAGCGGGGCAGTACAGAGCGCTTTTGAATTAACCTTGAAAGAGAATGAAGTTCCGGCAGATGGCCTAGCCGTCTTCGATGGCAACGGACTCTCGCATAAGACACAGATTTCTGCTGCAACAATTACTGGCCTACTCATTGCAATTCGAAATAACCCAAAGTTCCAACCGATTTACGAGGGCCTCCCACTTGCTGGTCACACCGGAACGCTCAAGGATAGATTTGTTAAAGATGCTCCAACTGCAGTTGGCTTAATAAAGGCGAAGACGGGTTGGATCGATACGACTGTCAGCCTGGCCGGATTTGTTAAGTCAGGGCAAGAGGAATATGTATTTACCGTGATTGATAGTGGTCTTCGTAACAATGAGACGGTTAGAGCGCGTGCGCGGATAGCAATCGACCGAATGCT
>CAINVP010000017.1 GCA_903854185.1 uncultured Actinomycetes bacterium | reverse complement strand
CAATCTCACCAACGGAATGTCCAGCAACGAGTGAGACAGCCGAGGCGTCACCGGCGAAGAGTGCACCGGCTCCGGTGAGGGCGCCAAGGAGGAGTAGCGGCTGAGCGTTAGCAGTATCGCGAATCTCATCAGCATCTGCCGTCGTCCCAAGGCGACCAAGGTCAACGCCCGAAATCTCTGACCACTGAGCAACCATCCCATTCGACATCTCTCCCATGCCGATAGCTGCGAAGAATTCGATCCATGGGGTCATGAAACCTGGAGTCTGGGCGCCCTGACCGGGCGCAAGAAGAGCGAGCACGTCCAAGAGTTTAGGGATGAATCACCTTTACTGCCGAGTATTGCTGATTAATTACGGCGAGATTTTCAACTTACTCGCGATTTACAAGCCAAACTTGAGCAGTATGAGGCAAGACGACGGTCTTTCCTCCGGGGGCGAGAATCGCGGGCTCAAAGGTGGTGAGATCTTTCGACGAGTCAAAGATGCAGCGGTAGGAGTTGCCCCAGTTCGCTGGTGGCATCACAAACTCATTCTCGCCCCAGTCTGCGTTAAGTACGATGAAGAGCGCATGATTGGCAGTTGCATCCACATACATCGCCAGATGATCGCGGCCTGGGTCGCCCCACGTCTCGTGGCTCATCTCTTCGCCATTGCGTCTAAACCACGCTAAATCTTTTCTATTTGTTCCCAGGTCCATATCGCCAGTAAAGAACTCCTTCGTAACTTCAGCGAGGTAGTTTCTACGGATCGCGATGAGGGTCTTTACCGTCTCGAGGAGTTCGCGCTGGCGTTCATCTAATTCCCAATTCAGCGCCCATCCTCCGCTAAAGGCCGCCGCAGAGAGCAGATCACCATCGAGGGGGAGAGAGTAGGCATTATTTGAACCATGTTGAGTTCGACTTACCTCATCACCCATGGTCAACATAGGTACGCCGGCAGAGAGAATGAGAGAGGTAAGCATCGACTTCTGTAGGCGAAGTCGAAGTTCTGCAATCTTAGGATCATCAGTCGGACCTTCGACTCCGAGATTCCACGACCGGTTGGAATCACTTCCATCGCGATTATCTTCGCCGTTTGGCTCATTATGTTTCTCGTTGAAACTAACGAGATCGTTCAGGGTAAAGCCATCATGGGCTGTGAGAAAGTTGATGGAGGATGTTGGTCCGCGATAATTGAAAATATCGTGGGAGCCACTTAATCGGGAGGCGACATCACCAACGCCCTGCGTGAAGCCGTGCGAGGGATTCACTAACCAGAACTGTCTAAATGAGCCACGGTAATGGTCATTCCATTCACGCCATGGATGATGGAATTCACCGAGGGCATATCCAGCAACGTCCCAAGGCTCGGCAATCAACTTGCGCTCTCGCAAGCGTGGATCACTGCTGAGTGACATCATCAGTGAGGTGTTTGTGACAATACCTTGGTCATTGCGTGCCAAGGCGGTTGCTAAATCAAACCTGAAGCCATCTACGCCGATTACTTCAGACCAGAAGTAGAGCGAGTCGATAATCATGCGGTGGACAATCGGGCGACGGACATCGACAGTATTTCCGCATCCAGTGACGTCAATATAGTTATCACCGCTAGCGCGACGATAGAAACTCTTACTATCGATACCACGCCACGAGATAGTGGGACCGCCCGGGCCACCTTCAAAGGTATGGTTATAGACAACATCGAGAATCACTTCAATGCCAGCTTCGTGAAGTTGAGCAACTGCTTCTTGTAGTTCGCGGACAGGATCAGCTGTTGCTGCATATGGGCGGTGTGGGGCCGTGAATGCGATTGCGTTGTAGCCCCAATGATTCTGGCGTCCACGCGCATGAATGGCTGGCTCGGTCTCGAAGGCATGTATCGGAAGGATTTCAAGTGCGGTGATGCCCAAGTTCTTCAGATAGGAGATCGTGCTGGGATGGCCAAGTGCTTTATAGGTGCCACGTTCTGCTTCAGGAATGTCATAGTTGAATTGGGTGAGACCTTTGACATGTGCCTCGTAGATAACAGTTTCGCGCCATGGGGTATTGAGTCGGGTGATGTGTGGAACGTGAATGTCAGAGACGACCGAGTACGGAATCTTTCCGGCGCTGTCACGAGTATCCATGACTGAGGTATCGCCGGCGCCCGTGCTATCGGTTGCTACATGGCCATAGATTTCTGGGCAGTAGATGAGTTCGCCCTCCAGCTTGTGGGCGTATGGATCAATTAGCAGCTTATTCGGGTTGAAGCGCCAGCCTCTGGCGGGATCCCATGGACCGTAGATGCGATAGCCATAACGCTGCCCAGCTCGGACGCCCGCCAGGTAGCCATGAAAGATCGGTCCATCTCGATGGGAGAGGGCAAAACGCGTCTCCATGAGCGTGCCATTCACCTCATTGAAGAGGCAGAGCTCTACGGCGTCGGCAGCCGCAGCCCAGATGGCGAAGTTGCACCCCTGCTCGGTCAATCCAGCGCCGAGGTAGCGCTTATCTGCTGGCTTCACGTAGTGCAGGGTAGTAGACCTTTCACCTCGCTAGAGGCTACTCATGGGTAACATAAGGGTATGAAGATCGCCGTTCTCATTAAGCAAGTTCCAGATTCATGGGCAGAGAAGAAGATGGGTAGCGATGGTCTGTTGGATCGCGCTGGCGTTGATGCAGTCCTGAACGACAATGATGAGTACGCCATCGAGACTGCACTTCAGCTGGTTGAAGCTCGAGCCGCTGGAGATACCGTCACTGCAATCTCGATGGGACCAGAGCGCACAACCGATGCGATTCGCAAAGCGTTATCTATGGGTGTTGATGGCGCTGTACATATTTGTGATGACGCGCTCGCTGGCAGCGATGCGCTCGCTACCTCAAAAGTTTTAGCGGCGGCAATTTCACAAGGTGAATTTGACTTGGTGCTCTGCGGAATGGAGGCAACAGATTCTCGGATGGGCGTAATTCCGGCGATGGTCTCAGAGCGGTTGGATTGGCCGCAATTAACTTTTGCAAGTGAAGTTGTTATTCAAGATTCCACGATTCACATCACTCGCTCCACCGAGAGTGGAGTTGATCGTATGAACGCCCAACTTCCTGCTGTGGTATCAGTAGTAGAAAAGATTTTTGAACCGCGTTACCCATCATTTAAGGGAATCATGGCTGCGAAGAAGAAAGAGATTGCGATGAAGTCGTTGAGCGATCTCGGACTTACTCCTATGGATGCCTGGACAAAAGTTCTCACCTCAACGCCAAAGCCACCCAAAGCGGCTGGCGTAAAGATTGTTGATGATGGTTCCGGTGGCGAGAAATTGGTCGCATTCCTCAAAGAGAGGAAGTTGATATGAGCCAGATTTTTATTCTGCTTGAAGGCGATGAGTTGTCGAGCGCCGGCGCAGAGCTTGCCATTTTTGGTTCTCGCGCTGGATCAGTTACCGCAGTTATCTGCAGTAACAACCCTGAGGCGCTGGTAGCCTCCGCCGCAACGCTACCCGTTGAACGAGTAATTGTGCTCACGGGCATTGATTTTGCGAAGAGCTCACTGCGGTCTGTCTCATCCGTTCTTGCCGAACTCGTGAAGCGCGATTCACCTGCGGCGCTACTCGTTGCCTCTTCCGCCAGGGGTAAAGAGATTGCGGCCCGAGTAGCTGTTCGTACTGAGTCAGGAATTGTGACTGATGCGATTGATGTAAACGCTGCGCTAGAAGCAACTCAATCTATCTTCGGTGGCTCGTACACCGTCTCATCGCGAGTCACTCACGGAACTTCTATCGTCACAATGCGCTCACATTGTGTTGAGGTAACGACCACGACATCTTCACCAGCAGTTGAGTACTTTGACGGGGCTGGATATGTAGATACTCAGGTCACTATTACTTCATCGGAGCCAGCTCAGAAGAGTGCCCGACCTTCCCTGGCTGAAGCATCGATAGTTGTCTCAGGCGGTCGCGGCACGGATGGCAAATTCGAACTCATTGAAGAGTTTGCAGATCTCATCGGAGCTGCAGTGGGAGCCTCTCGGCCGGTTATTGATTCAGGCTGGTATCCACACGCCTATCAGGTCGGCCAGACCGGTAAGACAGTCAGCCCTCAGTGTTACATCGCCTGCGGAATCTCTGGGGCGATCCAACACAAGGCGGGGATGCAGACGGCGAAGACCATCATCGCCATCAACAAGGATCCTGAGGCACCGTTCTTTGAAATTGCAGATTTCGGCATAGTTGGTGACCTGTTCACCGTCCTGCAGTCTGCGATTGCCGCGCTGAAGTAATGGGGCTCGACTAGAATTACGCAGTGCCCGTCTACTTTGATCACGCAGCGACTACGCCCATGGTGGCGCCTGCAGTAGCGGCTTATCAGGAAGCGATGCTTGAAGTTGGAAATGCTTCAAGTCTGCATACCTTTGGTCGAGATGCCCGTAGAAAAGTAGAAGAGGCCCGGGAGGAGATTGCCCGCGTCGCCCACTGCAAGGCGAACGAGGTTATTTTCACCGCATCTGGAACAGAGTCGAACAATTTAGCGATCAAGGGTCTCTACTGGAATGCCATTGCTTCTGATGAGGCGCGCAAAGTAATACTGATCTCTGCGATAGAGCATCATGCTGTGATGGATCCAGCAGAGTGGTTAGTTGAGCACGAAGGCGCTGAACTTATCTCGATTCCGGTGTATGGCGATGGAACGGTTAACTTAGAATTCTTAGCCTCAGTTGTGGCGAAGCGGAAGAATGAGATTGCACTTATCGCGGTGATGCACTCGAATAACGAAGTCGGAACTATTCAGCCGATTGCTGAAGTTGTTGAGATTGCGGGGGATATCCCGGTTCACACGGATGCGGTGCAGAGTTACACCAAAGTTCCATTTAATTTTGCAAAGTTAGGTCCTACCACTGCAACGATAAGCGGCCACAAGAT
>CAINVP010000016.1 GCA_903854185.1 uncultured Actinomycetes bacterium | reverse complement strand
GAGAGTTTATTCGTGTCTTTCCTAGAGTTTTTTCTGGAAGGCATCTAACTCATCCTGCGGTAGAAGTATTCGCTGGTCGAGAGATTGAAATCGCTGCAGATGTTGTTGCTTACGCTGATGGCGAATATGTCGGCGACCTTCCGTTATCAATTTCAACGCTCCCAGGTAGAGTTCACACGTGGATAGCACATTGAGTGAGCTCTCCCCGGCAGAGAGATACGCTGCAGCTAAAAAACGAGGAGCACACCCACTCTCGGAGAAATTCTCCCAAGGAATTGAATTTCCATTGGATGATTTTCAAATTGCAGGTATCCATGCGGTAGAGGCAGGCTCCGGTGTGCTTGTCGCGGCTCCAACCGGTGCTGGAAAGACGATCGTGGGCGAATTTGCAGCATTCCTGGCAATGCACTTTGGCAAGAAATGCTTTTACACAACGCCAATCAAGGCCCTCTCAAATCAAAAATTTCAAGATCTCAAAGCAGCCCACGGCGAGAGAGCAGTCGGCCTGCTGACAGGCGACACCAGCATTAATCCAGATGCGCTCATTGTTGTGATGACGACTGAAGTTCTAAGAAATATGATTTATTCTCGTTCTCACTCGCTCAAAGATCTAGGTTATGTGGTCATGGATGAGGTCCATTACCTTGCGGATAAATTTAGAGGAGCGGTCTGGGAAGAGATTTTGATTCATCTCCCAGAACATATCCAAGTCATCTCCCTCTCCGCCACAGTTTCAAATGCGGAAGAGTTTGGTGAGTGGCTGAATGTAGTTCGCGGTTCTACCGAAATCATTGTTAGTGAACATCGCCCAGTCCCGCTTTACCAGCATCTATTATTTGGTAATCGCCTACTCGACCTCTTCGATGAAAATACTAAGGTGAATCCCGAACTTCTCCGCTTAGAGCGAGAAGCAGCTCGGAGAATTCCACAACGCGGCCAGCGTAATCGTCACGATAATGGGGGAGTGCGCCTGCTGAATCGGGCGGAGATTGTTGAGAAGCTCGATCGAGAGGGATTACTCCCAGCAATCACCTTCATCTTCTCTAGAGCAGGATGTGACGCGGCAGTTAAGCAATGTCTAGTAGCGGGAATTCGCTTGACGGATGCGCATGAGCGATCCCAGATTCGCGAAGTTATTGCTAAGAAGACTGCCTCCATCCCAGCGGAGGATTTGCACGTGTTGGGATTTGCTGAGTGGAGTGAGGCACTGGAGCGGGGAATCGCCGCCCACCATGCGGGCATCCTTCCAATTTTCAAAGAGACGGTGGAAGAACTCTTTCAAATGGGATATGTGAAAGCTGTTTTTGCAACTGAGACGCTTGCGCTTGGCATAAATATGCCGGCCCGAACGGTCGTTCTTGAAAAACTGAGCAAGTGGAATGGCGAATCACACGTCTGGGTTTCACCTGGAGAATTTACTCAACTTACTGGGCGAGCTGGCCGTCGCGGAATCGATATTGAGGGCAATGCCGTAGTTCAATGGAGCAAAGAGATTGATTCCGCTTTGGTAGGAAGCTTGGCATCAACTCGTACCTATCCACTTAAATCATCATTTAAGCCAACCTATAACATGACAATTAATCTCATCGCAAAATTTGGAGCTGCTGATGCCCGTGCCTCCCTCGAATCCTCTTTTGCACAGTTCCAGGCGGATAAAGCAGTTGTTGGCTTAGCAAAACAGTTGCGTAAAAATGAACGAGCAATAGTCGAGGCTGATGGGGAAGTGGCCTGTCATCTTGGGGATTTCAATGAATACTGGAGCATCCGCTTTGAAATTAAAGAGATTGAACGAAAGTTTGCTAAAGAGAAGAAGCGCAAACAGTTAATTCTTGAGGAAGAGCTCATCGAACTTCGTCGTGCACTTCGCGCACATGCCTGTCATGCCTGTCATGAGCGGGAAGATCACGCACGAATCTCCGAACGGACTGGGCGACTAAGACGAGAAACCATAGGGCTCCAGGAACGAATCGACTCTCGCACCGCTGTGATTGCAAAGCGCTTTGATCGAGTTCGAGAGATCCTAGAACGTTATGGTTACCTCAAAGGGGAAGAGATCACCGAGGCCGGATATACCCTTTCAAAAATCTATGGCGAGACGGACCTACTGATTGCCGAGGCGATTCGATCCGACCTCTTCAACGGCCTTGACCCGTCGGAAATTGTGAGTGTAATTTCAACGTTGGTATTTGAGTCTCGGGTCGAAAGTGAAGTTCGAATTCCTAATGTGAAAATTGAACAAGCTGTGAAATCCTTAGAGAAGATCTGGTTCCATCTGCAGCACGATGAGATCGAAGTTGGCTTGGATCCGGTACGCGCACCCGACGCATCCTTCTGTACCGCCGCCTTTCGTTGGGCAACTGGTCATTCGTTGTCCTCAATTTTAAAACATGGAAATTTAACGGTAGGAGATTTTGTGAGATCCATGAAGCAGATTATCGATGTGCTGCGTCAGATTGCGCTGACATCGGATGAGTTGGCGATCGCCTGCGAAGATGCGATTCGTTCTGTCGATCGAGGCATTGTGAGTTATGCAGGTATCGTCGCATGAGTCTGCTCCTTCTTGACAGTGCTTCGCTCTGGTATCGAGCTTTCTACGGAATGCCCGATAGTTGGGTCGCCGAAGATGGCACCCCAGTAAATGCGGTGCGTGGTTTCATTGATATGACCTCACGTCTTATCACTCAGTATCAGCCAGACCGGCTCGTAGCATGCCTAGAGGGTGATTGGCGTCCATCGTGGCGAGTAAATCTCTTCCCTGCTTACAAGGCGAACCGAGTTGACGACACTGGCGAGGAAGATGAACCAGATCTACTGGAACCACAAATTCCCATCATCTTGGATTTTCTAGAACTTTTGAATATTCCAATGTTGGGCGTTGATGATTATGAAGCAGATGACATTATCGCGACTTTTAGCAAGCGCGAGAAAGGTCCAATCAATATCGTTACCGGCGATCGTGATCTCTTTCAGCTTGTCGATGATGCGCGAAAAGTGAAGGTTGCATATCTTGCTAAGGGACTTTCGCAACATGATTTAGTTGACCGAAAATGGATTGAGAAGAAATATTCTATTCCAGGGGATAGGTATGCCCTCTTTGCAATGATTCGAGGAGATGCCTCTGACGGGCTACCTGGAATTAAGGGGATTGGCGAGAAGGGAGCGGCCGCCTTAGTTCAGCATTTCTCAACGATGGAAGAGATTATGGATGCGGCATCAAGGGGTGATGAGCGAATCTCTACTTCACACGCTAAGAAGCTCATTGCCGATGAGGCTTACGCACAGATTGCTCCCACACTTGTGCATTGCGCCTTAGATGTTCCTATTCCTACGATGTCACTGGAATTACCTAAGGGCTCACAAGGGTTAGATAGGCTCAATGAAATTTACGCATTTAGAGATCGTTACAACCTTGGGGCAAATGTCGACAGATTATTGAGTGCCTTGCAATGGTGAAAATCCTCGTCTGTATCCCAACATATAACGAGATTGAGAATATCGAAGCGATTTTACGGCGGGTATTGCTGACTCGAACGACAATCTTGGAGTCAAAGCAAGAGGTGGAAGATCTCCAGATTCTTCTTATTGACGATGCCTCTCCTGATGGCACCTCACATTTTGTGAAGGCGCTGCGATTACCCCACCTCAACATTTTGGATCGCTCGGCGAAGGCTGGACTCGGTCCGGCGTATATCGCTGGTTTCTCCTGGGGCTCCGAGCGAGGTTTCACCCATATGGTGGAGATGGACGCGGATGGCAGCCATCAACCCGAAGAGTTACCAAGGCTTGTGCGTCATATTCCAGAGGCTGACCTCATCCTAGGAACTCGCTGGATGCCAGGCGGCAAAGTTCTGAATTGGCCATTTCACCGCCGAATTCTGAGCCTACTTGGCACCCAATATGCCTCTAAAGCCTTGAGATTGCCCTTTAGGGACCTGACTGGAGGTTATCGAATTCTCAGCGCCACGCTGCTCGATAAGGTCAATTTAGAGCGGGTTCAGAGCAAGGGTTACGGCTTTCAGATTGAGATGGTGATGCGAGCTTCAGCCATGGGTGCCCGAATCGTTGAAGTTCCTATCACATTTATCGATCGAACTTTGGGAAGTTCAAAGATGAATGGTGCCATTGCGCTCGAAGCAATCCGGCAGATCACGGTTTGGGCGCTGAGAGGAGCTTTGGAGCCATTATTAAGGCGCAACCAACCGCCCAAGTAAATGCCCGATAAGGTACATTATGTAAAGTAGGAAAAGATAGACCCAGCAAAACCCCTCGCCCAACTCTGAGTTAGTTGATAGCCAATTCTTCTATCGAGGCACATGAACAGATCAAATTTCGGTCGCCATGAACACCATCAATGCGACCCACAGTCGGCCAATATTTGCCATGGTGGCCCATTTCAACATCTTCGCCGCGAGGAAAAGCGCCGACGCTTCGAGGGTACTTCCGCTCCCAATCAACCCTAACCAGGTCACCTGAGGTGTGGGGTGCATGGCGTAGCGGAGACTCTTCAATCGTCAATTCGCCCTTTGCAATATCGGCGATTTCAGCTCGAATCACAGCCATCGCTTGAATGAATCTATCCAACTCGTTCATATCTTCAGACTCAGTTGGCTCAATCATCATCGTGCCGGAAACTGGGAAGCTGACGGTCGGGGCATGAAAACCATGATCCATCAGACGTTTCGCGATATCGTCGACGGTAACGCCAGTCTCTTTGGTCAATGGGCGAATGTCGATAATACATTCATGGGCGATATAACCCTGTGCACCCTTATAGAGAACCGGAAAGTAATCTTCCAACTTTCTAGCCAGGTAGTTCGCAGAGAGAATTGCGACCTGAGTTGCATGAGCAAGTCCTGCCCCACCCATCATTCGAATATACATCCACGAAATTGGAAGAATGCTGGCTGAACCATATGGCGCCGAACTCACCGGGCCAGGACCAGTTACAGGTCCAGACAATGCATTCATTGGGTGATTCGGTAAAAATGGCGCCAGATGTGCACGTGAGATAACTGGGCCAACACCTGGTCCCCCACCACCGTGAGGAATACAGAAGGTCTTATGTAGGTTGAGATGCGAGACATCTGCGCCGAATTTTCCAGGTTGAGCAGTGCCAACAAGTGCATTGAGATTGGCACCATCAACATAAACCTGACCACCAGCCTCGTGGACGAGTGAGCAGATCTCGGTGATTGCTTCCTCAAAAACACCATGAGTTGATGGGTAGGTAACCATGATTGCAGCCAGAGTCTCGGAGTACTCAGCAATCTTCGATTTCAAATCATCGAGGCTCACATTTCCTTCATCATCGCAAGCGACAACAACGACACGCATACCTGCCATGACAGCGCTAGCTGCATTTGTACCATGCGCACTTGAAGGAATTAAACAAATATCTCTAGCTGAACCACCATGCGCATCCAGATAATTACGAATGGCGAGCAGACCTGCGAACTCACCTTGCGAACCTGCGTTAGGTTGAAGTGATACCGCATCGTATCCGGTAATCGCAACGAGCCAGTTAGAGAGACCATCAATCATCTCTCTGTAGCCAACGCTCTGTTCTAACGGAGCAAATGGGTGCATTGTTGAAAATTCAGGCCAAGTAACGGGAATCATCTCCGATGTTGCATTCAGTTTCATCGTGCATGAACCAAGCGGAATCATCGAACGGTCTAACGCTAAATCGCGATCCGAAAGTGCTCGGATATATCGAAGCATTGAAGTTTCTGAATGAAACTTGGAGAATATTTCGTGCCTTAAGAATCGCTCACTTCGAGCAAACTGTGAAGCAATTTCAGAAGCGCTTGCACTCGACGCTCCCCCAAGAATACTTTCAAGTATTGAAAGGTCGCTTTCCGTCACCGTCTCATCGAGTGATAGTCCAAGTTCCGAATCAGAAATGATCCGCAGATTCACATCTGCCAGTGCGGCACGGTCAAGTACATCGGCAATAGCCACTTGGGATCCAGAGAAGGTGAAAGTATCGAAGATCTCGCCTTGGGTTACAGTGAAACCGGTAGACTGCGCAGCGCTCCTAGCTTTATGAGTGAATCCACGAACTCGATTCGCAATCAGAGTTAATCCGTCAGCGCCGTGCCACATCGCATAAAAGGCCGAGATGACTGCTAGCAATACTTGGGCTGTACATATATTGGAGGTTGCCTTATCTCGACGGATATGTTGCTCTCGCGTCTGTAGAGCGAGGCGAAAAGCCGGCACACCATGAACATCAATACTTTGCCCAACGAGTCTTCCTGGCATAGAGCGCTCTAATCCGCTCCTAACCGCCATAAAACCAGCGTGCGGTCCACCGAACCCCATTGGCACACCAAAACGCTGGGCGCTGCCAACTGCAACATCGACGCCCCACTCCCCTGGTGATTTGTAGAGAGTGAGCGCCAAAAGATCGCAATCAACAATGGAGATAGCCTCGTGTTGCTTGAGGAATGCGATCGCCTCAGTGAGGTCTTGCACCTCACCAAATGTTGAAATGTGTGCAAGGACTCCGCCAAAGATGGGCGCAGAAATCTTCGCAAGACTCTTGGGGTCGACAGCACTCTCAATCAATGAAATTTTCAATGGCTTAGCGCGCGTTGCAATGACCGCTTTGACGTGTGGATGCAAATGGGTGTCCACCAAGAATGCCGCCTCATCAGAACCCGACCAATTACGTCGGGCAAGTGTCATCGCTTCAGCTGCAGCCGTTGCCTCATCCAGCATCGAAGCATTCGCGATAGCTAATCCGGTTAAATCTGAGACGACGGTTTGAAAGGCAAAGATCGCTTCCAGGCGACCTTGTGAAATTTCTGGTTGGTACGGCGTGTAAGCGGTATACCAGGCAGGGTTCTCAAGAATATTTCGAAGCACCACGGGTGGAATGATTGTTCCGTAATAACCAGTCCCGATATAGGACTTCTTTACCTGATTCTTCGAGGCCAGCGCGCGGATCTCGGCGATAGCCGCCTCTTCGGATATTCCATCAGGTAAAAGATCTTTCAACGTCTTCCCCATAGAAATATTTGCTGGCACAACTCGCGCGATGAATGAATCGAGATCAGATTCGCCTAAAGCCGAGAGCATGGCCTGAATCTGCTGTGCATCAGGACCAATGTGGCGATCTTCAAATCGGGTACGAACAGTCACAATTCCCTCTTTCGAGTCGTATTTCGATCAGGGTACTCCCCTAATGAAAAGAAACGCGTTCCGAGGCTGATTGTGGCACTTCTTTAAGAGTAAAAGAAGGATGCGGAGTTATGCTCCACGTCTCTTTCGACGCTCGGAAAGTTCATCAGCCGGCGCCACAATTGCGCCGTCGGCGGTCTCCCCTTGGAGAGTGTGAAGGGAACCCTCAACTTCGCTCCAGACCTTGCTGACAGCGATTCCAAAAACTCCCTGTCCCCCTTGTAGGAGGTCGATGATGTCATCGGCGCTCGAGCATTCAAAGATTGAGGCGCCATCGCTCATAAGAACCATCTTCTCCAGCTCGCCCGCTCCCCGGCTTCGAAGGTGATCTACGGCAGTACGAATATTTTGTAGCGAAACCCCGGTATCAAGTAATCGCTTGACGATTTTTAAAACCAGAATATCGCGGAAGCTGTATAGCCGCTGCGAACCAGAACCGGCTGCGCCCTGGATACTTGGCTCTACCAAATTCGTTCTCGCCCAATAATCGAGTTGTCGATAGGTGATTCCCGCCGCAACGCATGCTGTTGAACCTCTGTAGCCCACTGTGCTCTGTGCAGAGTTGCTCGCCTCTGTGTTGCCGGAGCGATGCTCGCTATGGTCGAAGATGTCGTTCACATTTGCTCACTTCTTGGGGATAGTTGCGGAAGCAACTCTTAGCCAGGGGGATCTGGCGTGAGGAGATAAGGCTAGATTCTGTCGGGGCGATGAGCAATGAGCGACACGCAAAACTCTCAACTTAAAGTAAAGAGTTAACCCAAGAAGTCATCGGGATTGATCTGGTCGAGGAACTCTCGGAATCGCTCAACCTCAACCTCTGCCCCACCGGATTGCGCCTCTAGCCCTGCCTGTGAGCTTGTAGGGCCGGCCCCATCTTCATCGAGCATGGGCAAAGTTGAAAAATCTCGTTCACTCTCGGGAATCTCAATCCCAGCCTGAGCAAAGAGATCCTCCTGCACCAGGATTGGTGCGCCTGATTTTAGGGCCAGAGCAAGGGCATCGCTCGGCCGAGAAGAGACGCTCTGCCCATCTGAAAGGAAGAGTGAGGCGTGGAAAATGCCCTCCACCATTTCAACGATCTCTGCCTTGGTAATCGAGACTCCAAGCGTCGAGAGGGTCTGAAGATAGAGATCGTGGGTGAGAGGGCGGGGCGGCACGACTGATTGTTGTGCAAAGGCGATAGCTGTTGCCTCGACGGCGCCTACCCAAATAGGAAGGTAGCGAATTCCACCTATCTCTTTCAACAGAATAATTGGTTGGTTCGATGGCATCTCTACCCGCACGCCAACAACTTCTACCGGAATCTTCATCCCTGGAATCCGAGAATCTTCATGAGGAGATATCTTTATTTGTTGCGATGCAGGCCAGCGCGGACAAGTGCCGCATGCAGTTTAATGGAGAGCGATGCTAGTTCCATCTGGACATCCTCTGCCCGAGCTTTCGCTTCACTGCCTTTCTGCTTTAACAATGGTGAAATCACCTGTTCAACGAGGCCAACTTCGCGATCGGCTGCACTCTTAAAGGAGCGAAGATGGCGCGCTTCAATGCCAAAGGCGGAAATTTCTGCGACCGTGCGAGCAACTGAAAGCGCGTCAGCATCATAGAAACGACCACGAATCGTTACCAGACCATAGGTCTCAAGTTCGGTCAATTGTGTCTCTTCCAGCCCGGAGCTCTGTAATAACTCTGCACGAGATAGGCGAAGTTCACTCGCCTCCGCGAAGTGGGAAGGTGCAAAGTCACCATCCACAGTGGCCAGTCTTGGCGTAGGGGCTTGTCCGCTCACAGCTGGTGGGGTTAATCCACGATCAATAGCATCGAGATTCTCTTTAATGACGCGAAGCGGAAGATATTGGTCGCGCTGTGCAGCAAGCACATAGCGAAGGCGATCCATGTCGATGCTAGTAAATTTCCGGTAACCCGATGGGGTCCGCTGTGGCTCTATCAAGCCCTCAGATTCTAAGAACCGAATCTTTGAGATTGTGACATCAGGGAATTCGCCTCGCAACTTTGCAAGAACTTCTCCGATACTTAAATAGGCGCGCGCAGGAACGCTCATGAATTTCCCTTCCCTGTGAAATATGTCAATCTAAATTTTCCAATGTGCACTTCATCCCCCACCAATAAACGAGCTATGGCAATGGAGCGGGAGTTCACGTACGTACCGTTCAAACTCCCCAGATCTTCAATATGAAAGCCAGCAATCGTTCGCTGGATTCGAGCATGCTTTCTTGAGACGGTTGCATCATCTAGATAAATATCTGCAGCAGAGTCGCGACCGATTGCTAACTCGTCACCATCGAGTAGGAAACGCGCTCCCTTCTCAGGTCCAGCAACGACGATAAACATCGCTGATTCTTTGGGGAGAGCGGCCACGATGGAACGTTCCTCACTTGAAAGGGAGGAGAAGATCTCTTCTAATCGAGGCTCGACCTTCACGGATCTCAACTCTGAAAGGTGGATTGTGGAGGTCAGGTCTCGCGTAGGACTCTTCTTGGAGGAGTCATCATGAGGTGTGCTTGCACCCATGGCCGATCTCCCCTCTTACTTGGCGGTGGTCTACCCATCGATTTCTGGTCAAGGTCGCAAGTGACAAAGCCAGTGTGATGAAAGTTGGGAAAGAGCCAATTTGGCTTCTTTCACACATAAATCTTGAGGTCAACTAGAGGCTGACACTATTGCCCAAAAAGGGGCAGGTCAAGCCGTGAGCGCCTCGTACTCCGCAGCGGTCAACAAGAGACCTTGATCTCCTGCGAGCTCCACTTCTGCAATCCAACCGGCGCCGTATGGATCTGAGTTCATCAACTCCGGGGATTTGTCGAGGTCGGTGTTAATTGCAACAATCTTTCCAGAGACCGGAGCGTAAATTTCTGAAACACTTTTGGTTGATTCAACCTCGCCACAGACCTTGCCAGCCGTTACGGTCTCGCCGATCTTAGGGAGTTGCACATAGACGATATCGCCGAGCGCGCCTTGAGCGAAGTCGGTGATGCCCATCTTTACCGTAGTTGCGGAAGTCTCCGCGACCCACTCGTGCTCTTTTGTATATTTGAGTGATGGTTGAACTTGCGACATTGCATCCCTTTCGACGTGACCTACGGGCGAACTTACACCTCAGCCCCGAGAATTTAAAGACGCCGATGCCACATCTCAATCGATATTTCACGCGCTCAAGAGAGGGGTGGAAGCGCTCGGACGAAATTACCTTTGCTTTCTAAATGCTAATCGCGTGTACTGGAGTGCGGTAAGTAGGTAAAGGCCAATTCCCCAGATTGCAAAACTCCAACCGATTACATGCACTGATCGCTGAAATGCGTTAAAGGTCATCTCAGGTGAATATTCTGCGCTTCCACGTGGGATATCGCCTTTCCCAGAGCCGAAAGTTCCACTCCCCTGCAGCAGCAGAAGAGGGAAGGCGTAAAGGAGATTAAATGTTGCAGCCTTTCCGAGAAAAGAGACAACGAAATTTCTACCAAATCTCTTTCGATGTACGGAAAGTGCGTACATCATCCATAAATCTCGGAGAAGAAGGATGGCAACAACTTCCCATGGAAGATAGCCTTTCGAGGCCATCGCAAAAATCGTTGCGACTATATATAGCCGATCAATGGCTGGGTCAAATGCCGCACCGAATTCCGATTCTTGATGGAGAGCTCGCGCAACTTTTCCATCAAGATAATCAGTAATCGCACCCGCCGCAAGAATAAAGAAACTTAAGAGCGGTGCATCCTTCACGAGGAATGTGTAGAGAAAGAGCGGAACGCCTAAAGCGCGCAAGAGTGTCAACGCGTTGGGAATAGTTACCAGTTCTCTTCTGGTCATCGGCAACATCCTCGCTTTCATTCTTTCAACCTAAACCAGTGCGCTCGCTATGAATTCGTATTCGTTAGTGAAGATGGCAGCGCAACCTTTAGAGTTCGTCTTACGGCTTGTCGCGCTCTTTAATCTTCAAAGCAACCTCAACCGGACTGCCGAGGAAGCCGAACTCTTCGCGTAGCCGGCGTTCGATGAAGCGACGGTATGAGGCCTCAACCCAATCGCTCGCAAAGATCACGAATTTCGGGGGTTCGATAGAAACTTGCGTAGCAAATTTAATCTTCGGTTGCTTTCCGCCTCGAACCGGCGGTGGTGTTGCGGAGATCAGGGCACCGAGGAATGAATTGAGTTTGGCGGTAGGGACGCGCTTCTGCCATGAGCTGAGTGCAGTACGAAGGGCTGGGGCTAATCGATCTCTGTGCCAGCCAGTCTTAGCTGACAGGTTGACGCGCTGCACCCACGGGTAGCGTTCGAGTTGGCGATCCAACTCCTTATCTAACTGATTCTGACGGTCTTCATCCATCAGATCCCACTTATTCATTACGAGAACGATTGCTCGACCAGCTTCTTCTGCCATAGTCACGATGCGGATATCTTGCTCCGTTAAAACTTCAGAGGCATCTAGCACAATTACGGCAACCTCCGCTCGAGAGAGTGCACTTGCAGTGCGCAGTGAAGCGTAATAGTCGGTGCCACTGTCCTGATGAGCACGGCGACGAATTCCTGCAGTATCAATAAATCGCCAGGTGTCACCACCAAACTCGATTAATTCATCTACAGGATCACGAGTCGTGCCCGCCGCATCATCAACGAGAACCCGCGACTCTCCTGCAAGAATATTTAGCAAACTGGATTTTCCAACATTTGGTCGACCAACAAGAGCGACACGTCGATATCCATCGTCAATCGGCTCTGAGCCCACTTCAGGAAGTGTCTTAATGAGAAGATCTAATAGGTCACCAGATCCGCGACCGTGAAGCGCCGAAACAAAGTGTGGCTCCCCCAGTCCAAGATTCCACAGACCATACGCATCTGCTTCTTCCGACGGACCATCCACTTTATTTGCGACCAAAACAACTTTTTTATTTGATTTACGGAGCAATGCGAGAAGGGATTCATCTTCATCGAGTGCGCCAACTTGAGCGTCGACGACAAAGAGAACGACATCTGCTTCCGCGATCGCAATCTCAGAACCGGCGGTTATTTTCTCGGAAATACCTTCCGGTTTAACTTCCCATCCACCAGTATCAATGAGAAGAAATCTTCTGCCATTCCATTCAGCTTCATACTTGACTCGGTCACGAGTAACGCCGGGGGTATCCTCAACGATTGCCTCTCTCCGGCCAATAATTCGATTCACCAATGTTGACTTACCAACGTTGGGTCTACCGATGACTGCAACCTTCGGAAGACCAAGTAAATTGCGCTCTTTGAGCCAATTCCATATAACTTCAACTACTTCAGCTAGATCAAGATTTGTTGAATCGATTTCTAGCGCATCTTCAGCTGGACGCAATGGAGAAATCTTTCGAGTTGAATCAATTCGATCTCGTGAGTCCAGGGAGTGAGCTACCTCTTCCAGCGAAGCGCCAGTAATCTCCTTCTCACGGCGGGAGGAGCGCTCTTCCAAATCGGCGTGAAGAAAAATCTTCATCTGCGCTTCTGGAGCAACTACAGTGCCGATATCTCGACCTTCAACGACAATGCCGCCTGAGATGTTGTTAATAATTTCGCGTTGCATCGCGACCATGTAATCGCGCACAACGCTCGCTTGAGCAAAGTGACTCACCTTGTCCGAGATTCGCAATGTTCTGATTGCCTCACTCACATCGCTTTCGCCAACGAAGACCCGAGGGTTATCCGAATCCGTTGTCGTAAATGTGATACCCACTTGTCGACAAAGATCTACAGCTACTTCTGGATCTTCATTCTGCTTTTCGAGTGAGAGCCACGTCAAAGCTCGGTATAGCGCTCCCGTATCGAGATAACCCCAGTGCGCTCTCTTTGCGAGAACTTTCGCTGTTGTAGATTTTCCGGAACCACTCGGACCATCGATCGCAATGATGGTAGGTAGCATGAGTGAAGCCTACTGTGAGATTGCTCGAGGAAGATGCGCGAGCCAACCGAGAGAGGTGAGATGGTCATAGAGTTTCGTTGCATCGGCCTCTGAAAGCGAAAGTGTGATTAAACCAGTCTCTTGACCGGGGCTATGTTCCATGCTGAGGTCTTCAATATTTACATTCGCTTGAGCGCACTCGAGGAAGATGCGTGCCAATTGACCCGGTTTATCGTCAATCACAATCGGTAACTGATGATAATTGCGAGCCTGCCCCCCATGCTTTCCAGGAATTCGTGACCGTCCTTCATTCCCACGCCTTAGGAGTTCCGAGACGCCTTGGTAGTCCGCGGACTCAAGGTGCTCTTGTAGTTGGGACAGTGAGTCACCCAAAACTTCAAGTAATGGGAGAACCGCCGACCTATTAGCTATCAACAGTTCGCTCCAAAGTTTTACATCGCTCGCTGCCAAGCGAGAAACATCCCGTAGCCCCTGTCCTGCCAAAACAAGGTACTCGCTCTCGCCCTCAAGGATGGCTCCACCAAGTAGCGATGAGACCACCTGCGGCAGGTGAGAGACCAGTGCAATCGCTGAATCATGTTCCTCTGGAGCAAGCTCAAAGATGGAGGCGCCGGTCTCAGTTGCTAACTCGCGAGCGATAGTGAGGGTTCTCGGCTCAGTCTGGGCCGACGGGGTAATGATCCATGGTCGACCAAGAAAGAGGTCAGCTCGAGCGGATTCCGGCCCACTCACCTCACGCCCCGCCATGGGATGGGAGGAGCAGAATCGTGCATTTAGACCCGGAATTCTTGCAACCTCTAGTAGAAGGTTGGTCTTCAACCCACCAATATCTATAAATACAGCTTCAGGGTTGCTATCAAATTCGCCTTGAAGAGTTGTTAAAATCTCTTGCACAGGGGTGGCTATCACAACAACCTCAACAGCCCCATGTTGGAGCGTGACCTCTCCTAGAAGGTGGTTTGCCAAGGCGAGATGCGCCTCGCTCTTATCGGCGAGCTCAATCTCATGTCCGCGCATCTTCCACGCCAGAGCCAAGGAGGTACCAATAAGTCCTGCCCCGACAATTTTGATTCTCATAGCGCTCCCTCAATCTTGAACAAACTCCACGTATTCGATCTATCTCGCTCCCCATCATCCCTCACTACCACTATCAACTAGGCCATTCTGGGGGCCAATTTTTCCCCCGACCACCCTCTTTGCGCTATTGAGCAAGATCCTTGCGAAGGGATTCTGCTCCTCGCAGATATATGTGCGAAATCTCCGTATGGTCGAGAGGTGAATACGCGTGAACCATCGCTCGAACTGCTCGGGGAAGTGACCCAGGGACAGCTATCTCGACAGAACAAATAAGAGGAATCTTTCCGAGCTCAAGTTTCCTCGCTGCCGCTGCGGGAAAATCACAGACCAGGTCCGGTGTTGAGGTGAAGAAGATGGAGATCAAATCCTCAATCTTGAGCCCGTTCTTCTCGATGATCAGGGAGACCATCTCACAGACCGCGCTCTCTAGTTCGACCTTATCGTCGCTAAGGAGCTGGGTTGCACCTCTGATTGCTCGTACCTTCACAACAACATCCTACTCTTCCCAGAACCAACGCAGTAGACCTTATTGCCTGTATAGAAGTAAATCTTTGTATATGTAAAGCGATAAAAGGTTTTCCCTAATGTCGATAAAACTTACACTCCGGATTCCATGACCCTAAAATTATCGATAAAACCGCAAATAGACCACATTTTGCGCTGTAAATTATCGATAAAACCATTTTAATTTTACAATAAATATCTATAAAACAATAAAAAGCTATTCGTTTTTTAGATTTATCGGTTTAGCTTTACATCTTTAAATAGTTTTACTAACTCACCCTCCGAGAGGTTTCGCCAGCGGCCCTCTTTAAGTTCACCTATGTTGATTGGCCCGAAATCTGTTCGAATCAACCGGAGCACTGGAAGCTCTAGTTCGGCGAACATTCTTCTAACGATGTGGTACCTACCCTCATGGATGGAGATCTCAATCCATGACTTCTTTGGATTTACCTCTCGTACCACCTGGACGCTCAAGGCGCGCGCCAGACCATCCTCGAGAATCACTCCCGAGGTGAGGGCCTCGATATTTGCCCGCGTAAGTAATCCCTCAATTTCAACGAGATATTTCTTGACTAGCCCATAGGAGGGGTGCGTAGCTCGATGCGTCAAATCCCCATCATTTGTGAGAAGAATCAGGCCTTCCGACTCCTTATCCAATCGTCCTACGTGGAAGAGGCGATCATTTCGCCCAGTGAAGTAATCCCCCAAATTGGGTCTATCTTCAGGGTCAAACATGGTGGACAAAATTCCTGCTGGCTTATAAAACGCTAAATAAGTCTTAGTGTTGCTGAGCTTTATTGCCTCACCGTCTACTTCAACGTGAGCAGTTATGGGGTCAATTTTGAACCCCAACTCAGTGATTTGCATTCCATCCACAGAGATTCGGCCATCGGCGATCATCTCCTCAGATGCGCGGCGACTAGCAACGCCGGCATCGGCGAGGTACTTGTGTAGGCGGACCAGATTGGTCTTATCATCCCCAGACGAGGGGTTGGCTCTTGGTGACATGAGGGGCTCCGGAATCTCCACGATTCGTGGGTAAGAGCCGAAGCCTATCCCCTCCTGGAGAAACCCTCAACCTAAAGTTGAGAGGCGCTACTCCGTAAGCGTGGCTAGGACCTCGTCGAGTCCATCCACATCTGGAAGGAATGGGGCTAGCTCAGGGAGATCCTCATTCGAGTTGAGTCCCAATTTCTCTAGGAAGTAGGTAGTTGTTCGATAGAGAATGGCTCCGGTATCTGGCTCTGAACCGGCCTCCTCGACTAAGCCGCGAGTAACCAGAGTCTTCATCACGGCCTCGACGTTCACGCCTCGAATAGCTGAGACTCTCGCCCGTGAGATGGGTTGGCGGTAGGCGATCACTGCCAGCGTCTCTAAGGCCGCCTGTGTGAGACGTGATTGTTGACCATCGAGGACGAACTTCTCGACGAGAGGAGCTTGATCAGGGTGGCTGTAGTAGCGCCATCCGCCGGCTACATGGCGAAGCTGGAAGCCACGCTCCTCCTGTTCGTAGGCGACAGAGAGCTCATAGAGAGCTACGCCAATCTCCTCCGTAGGAACCTCGGTGA
Organism: uncultured Actinomycetes bacterium; assembly: GCA_903854185.1. Classification (GTDB taxonomy): domain Bacteria; phylum Actinomycetota; class Actinomycetes; order Nanopelagicales; family Nanopelagicaceae; genus PALSA-747. The sequence goes on along the minus strand of CAINVP010000016.1, from coordinate 9,774 downwards.
TTTGTGCGAGGACAACCTCTGAGATGGGCTCATCTACGACCATCAGAATAGCTTCGATTGCACGCTTAATCTCTTCTTTAGACATTTATTCTTCCTCTGTCTCATCTTCTTCTATTACTAGAGGTATATCGAACTCATCGCTGATGAGAATTTCTCCGGTGGAACTTCCTACCCAGGTGATCTGAAGTTCGCCCAGCGCAACAACTTGCTCGAAGCGGATCTGACCCTCCTTGTAGAGCTCTAGCAGCCCAAGGAATCTAGCCACTACCACCAAGGTGGAGTCAGCATCTGCTACGAGAGTTCTAAAACTCGCCCGACCATTCTTTCGGAGATGGTCAACAATCTTGATGACCTCTTCCGTCACATTTACAAGGGGGCGATGGATATGCTCAATCGAGAGAACCGGGGCCGCTTTGGGGAAGAGAATCCGTTGTGCGATGGAGGCGAAGCGCTCTGCGCCCACGCCAATCAAGACTTCTGGCAGCAATTGGGCAAACTGAGGTTCCATCGCGACCAAACGGGGGAAGCTCTTCTCGGCAAAGCTAATCCTGGTGGAGAAAATCGAGGCAATCTCTTTAAATGCGCGATACTGCAAGAGTCGGGCAAAGAGGAGATCTCTAGCCTCCAAGAGCGCTAGATCCGCTTCATCCTCAATCTCACCTGATGGGAGCAATCGAGCCGCTTTAAGGTCTAGGAGGGTCGCAGCGACGACGAGGAACTCGGTGGTCTCATCCAGATCCCAGCCCCCGGAATCACCGCCCATAGCCCTGATATAGGCGATAAATTCATCGGTTACGGCGCTCAGCGCAACTTCTGTGATATCCATCTTGTGGCGAGAGATGAGTTGAAGAAGAAGGTCGAATGGCCCTTCAAAGTTATCGAGGTGGACAGCAAATTGCGGCTGACCTACCTGTGGCTCACTCATAGGCGAACCGTACTTCACCTTGGCTTGCGATAGAAAACGCATCGCCGTAGAGTCCCACCATGGCTAAAGGCAATACGCAGGTTTCTCGATTGGACTCTAAATCGACAAATCGAGACGAAGAGTTGGCTCAGACCTCGGTAACTCTGGGCAAGGCACCCATTGCAATTCCTGAGATAGTCCTCGCACCCGAGGAAGGCCCGGCTCGAGTTATCTCCATTGTGAACCAAAAAGGCGGGGTCGGTAAGACGACGACAACAATTAATCTCGGTGCCGCCTTAGCAGAACTTGGTCGACGCGTACTTCTCGTTGATTTTGATTCTCAAGCTTCGATGACAATCGGTCTTGGAATTCGCCCCTTTGAAAATGAACAGTATGGCTCTATTTGGTATCTCTTAAATGATCCACAAGCAGATATCCGCGAGGCGATTTTGAAGTCCAACGTTCCCGGCATGGATTTCATAAGAGGACATGAGGATCTCGCTGCGGCCGAAGCTCGCTTCGTCTCTGAGATCGCAAAGGAGCACAAGCTTCGTAAGTTATTGGCACCCATCATCAATGACTATGACGTCATTCTGATTGATTGCTCCCCCTCGCTTGGCACTCTCACTGTAAATGCACTCACTGCCTCCCAAGGCGTAATCATTCCGATGGAATGTGAATTCTTTGCCATTCATGGACTCTCCCTCGTGAAGGAGACCATCAACATTATTAAGTCGAATACCAATCCGGCCTTGGAAATTTTTGGGATTTTGGCTACGCGCTTTGATCGCAAGACTGCTCACTCACGAGAAGTTCTCGAGCTCATTGCGAATCAATTCCCCACAGAGGTCTTTGACACAATTATTGCTAGAACAATTCGATTCTCCGAGTCAACATCTCAAGGAGAGCCAATTACAACATTTGCCAGCAGTTCAGTGGGTGCACTCTCGTACCGACGCCTTGCTCGTGAATTAATCTTTAGAGGAGGATGTAAGTGAGTCGCAGAGTTGTTCTACCAGGAGCCGATGAGCTCTTCCGGCAATCGACCACTCTGACGGCCGTGCCTAACCAGCCATCGCCCATGGACTCCCCATCAGAGCCAGAGGTTCAGTCGGCATCGGTTCCACAGAAGAAATCCGTCCGGCAGACTCCACGCCGTAGAACAAATACCCTCGATCGATCTCCATCTGGTCGCGAACGCCATGACGAGAAGATCACCGTATATCTTTCACCAGATGAGCTTTACGACCTCGAACAGGCACGTTTAGCTCTACGTGGTGATTTAGGTCTGGCAGTTGACCGTGGTCGCATCGTACGAGAGTCATTAGCGATTGTTATCGCAGACTTAGAAGCAAAGGGTGATCAATCCATTCTTGCACGCAGACTTCGCGGTCGCTAAAAACTATTCGGCAACAACCGCGCTTCTCTCCGTATTTCTTCATGCACTGGTTCTGAACCTACTTAACGCTTTGATCTTGGATGTGCGCTTGCATGACTCTCCCGCAATCGATCAATGGTTACCAAAGTATAAATTTGAGTTGTGGTGACGGACGAGTGTCCAAGCAATTCCTGAACAACTCTGATATCCGCGCCGCCATCGAGTAAGTGAGTTGCGAAAGAATGGCGCAACGCGTGCGGACTAACCGAGTCGCCCAATCCCGCACGAGCCGCAGCATCGTGAATTATCTGCCAAGCACTTTGTCGACTTAATTTAGTTCCATGTTGATTGAGAAAGAGGGCAGAAGACCTTCTCCCTCGTAATAATTGGGGGCGCACTCGAACTAAGTATTGGTCTAATGCGCGCTGGGCGTAACTTCCCAGTGGAACAACTCTCTCCTTCTCGCCTTTGCCAAATAGCCGTATAGAGATCACTTCACTCCCCCGTGTGGCACCTTCAGAATCTGCCATCTGAATTTTCATCACATCAGAGGTCGAAAGATTGATGGCCTCTGAGACTCTCGCCCCGGTTCCATAAAGAAGTTCTACTAAAGCAGCATCTCTCAACGACACGACATCGCCTTCAACAGAAGCCGCCCCGATGAGAGCGACGATATCCTCGACGCTGAGGGCCTTCGGTAATCTTTTAGGAATCCGGGGAGGCTTGTAATGAAGGATTGGGTTGATTCGCTGAGACTCCTTCGCAGTGAATGCGGAGAAGTTGCGAACAGAAACAATGGTTCGAGCTATTGTTGCTTCAGACATCGGTGCACGTTCATCAGTTCTTCTGCGGAGTCGTGAGGCAAAGGTATCCATATCCGAGTGCTGGATTTCCGCTAACTCAATCCCGCTCTCATTGAGGAAATCGGCAAATTTGCATAGATCCCTACGATAGGCGGCAATCGTGTTCTTACTCAATGCGCGTTCAACTACAAGGTGGCTGAGGTAATTTTCTATCAACTCACCCAGGTGGCTCGCTCCGTTAGCGGCCTTCATGGCGCGCTATTGCCGCAGTGATGAGACCGGAGAAGAGCGGATGCGGTCGTGTTGGGCGCGAGAGGAACTCAGGATGGGCCTGAGTTCCCACATAGTACGGATGAGTACTGCGTGGTAGTTCAACAAACTCCACAAGATGGTCATCTGGCGATGTCCCGGAAAAAATCAAACCGGTAGCGGAAATCTTCGCTCGATAATCATTATTTACCTCGTATCGATGACGGTGCCGCTCTTCCACGAGTTCGGAGCCATATACCTCTGCCACGATAGAACCAGGTATCAACTTCGCAGGATAGAGACCAAGGCGCATGGTTCCTCCCATATCGCCCTTGCCAGAGACGATATCTTGCTGACTTGCCATCGTTGAAATGACTGGGTTCTTGGAAGCTTCATCAAACTCTGCTGAATTTGCATCCGCAATACCGGCAAGGGATCGAGCAGCTTCAATCACCATGCACTGCAGACCAAGGCAGAGACCGAGAGTAGGAATTTTATGCTCACGAGCGTAGGTCAGGGCGCCTAACTTGCCTTCAATTCCACGAACACCAAATCCACCTGGAACACAGATAGCATCAACATCCGAAAGATTTTCAGCCGCACCCTCAGCGCTTTCGCATGCGTCGCTAGGAACCCATTTGATTTGGATTCGGGCGTTGTTAGCAAAGCCACCGGCGCGAAGGGCCTCAGTAACTGACAGGTAAGCATCCGGTAGATCGATATATTTCCCAACAAGCGCAACGTTGATGGTGTGCTTGGGATTGTGCACAACGTTGAGCAACTCTCCCCACTCGCCCCACACCACATCTGTGGCTTTAAGTGAGAGGCGACGGACAATATAGCTATCTAGACCCTCGGAATGTAGAACGCGTGGAATATCATAAATCGAAGGCGCATCAACTGCTGCGACAACTGCTTCCGGGTCTACGTCGCACATGGAAGAAATCTTCTTCTTAACACTCGCTGGAATATCTCTATCAGAGCGAATCACGATTGCATCCGGGGCTATACCAATGGAGCGAAGTGCCGCAACAGAGTGCTGCGTCGGTTTAGTCTTTAGCTCACCAGAAGGTCCAATATAAGGAACGAGTGATACGTGGAGATAAAAGACATTATCTCGCCCCACATCTTGTCGAATTTGGCGTGCCGCTTCCAGAAATGGAAGTGATTCAATGTCACCTACTGTGCCACCAACCTCGGTGATGACAACATCGACATCTGCTCCACCCATTGCCCGAATACGATCTTTGATTTCATTTGTAATATGAGGAATAACTTGAACTGTTTCACCGAGGTATTCTCCGCGCCGCTCTTTTGCAATGACGCTGGAATACACCTGACCGGTTGTTACATTTGCTGAACCAACTAGGTGGGTATCAAGGAATCTCTCGTAGTGACCAATATCCAGATCTGTCTCAGCGCCATCATCCGTGACGAAAACTTCACCGTGTTGAAAAGGATTCATGGTGCCTGGGTCCACGTTGATATAAGGATCCAGCTTCTGCATGGTGACAGTGAGTCCACGTGCACGAAGCAAGCGACCTATGCTCGAGGCGGTGAGGCCTTTTCCGAGACTTGAGGCAACGCCCCCGGTGACAAAGATATGTTAGTTACATGAGGGCTGTTCACGGAAGGTTAACTTATCACCCTTCTGCGGCTAGGGTGAGAAGCTCTTGGGCGTGTTCCTGAGCACTTTCAGAGCTTTCCTGGCCAGAGAGTAAGCGAGCAATTTCAATGACCCGATCTCTGCCGTCCACTGCGAGGACGCTCGAGGAAGTCACCGATCCGCTCTCATCTTTCAGAACAACCAAATGTTTTTCTCCCCAAACAGCAACTTGAGGGAGATGTGTTACAACAATCACCTGTGCTTCTCTCGAGAGCTTCTTCAGCCTTCGTCCAATTTCTAAGGCTGCTTTACCGCCGACTCCGCTATCAATCTCATCGAAAATGTATGTGCCGATCTTCGATTTCTCGGCAACTACCACCTCAATACCAAGCATGACGCGAGACATTTCGCCGCCACTTGCTATCTTGGAAAGTGGTAGAGAGTCCGCACCTTTATGCGGTGTGAAGAGAATTTTCACCTCATCGATTCCTTGTGTACCGTACGATGTGGCTGACGAAAAATCTTGCTGTTCAACTAAGAAGGTTATCGAGGCGCTAGGCATGGCCAACTGATGAAGTTCTTCGCTAACTCGACGGGAGAGCTCTGAAGCAACCTCGCTGCGCGCTGAAGATAGCACGAGGGCAAAATCTTTCATCACTGAAAATTTTGCTGAGAGCTCCTTCTCTAACTCGGTGATGAGAGAGTCTCCACCCGTGAGATCGGTGAGGCGCTCTTGCGACTGCGCGCCTCGAAGTAGGAGTGCGTCGTATGCCTCCTGACGATCACTCCCCTCCCCAAATTTTTTAATCAATCCATTGATAGCTGATTTGCGTTGCTGAAGCGCTTCGAAAACTTTAGGATCTGCATCTAGGTTCGCTGAATATCGCAACAACTCTGAAATCACTTCCTCTAAAGAGTAGAGCGCATCGCCAAATTTATTTAGAATCACATCTAAGGAAGAATCCTTCTCGCGCACTCTTTCACCAGTTCGTTGGGCTAGCCGGAGAGCGTTTGGTACTGAAAGATCATCACTATCGATAGAATTGAGCATTTCTGATATCGCGCCATTGATCTCTTCGACGCTACTGAGTCGAGAGATATCATTTTCAATACTGCTGAGCTCGCCCGCAACAGGAGTGATTTCATTAAATGCTTTGATAAAATTTTTCAATTCTAGAATCTGGTTATCACGTTCAGCACTTTCACGTTTCAAGCGAGCGATCCGGTGCTTTAAGTCACAATATTCCTCAAACGCCACAGCGTAACGAGGTAAAGTTCCTTGATCTCCAATGAATCCATCAAGAAGTTCCCGTTGAACTTGCGTCTTAGCGAGTCGGTGATTTGTCGATTGACCATGCACTTGCAGAAGGGATTCGGCTAGTTCTGACGCCTTGGCCGCGGTAGTTACGGCACCACCAATGCTCACCTTAGATCTTCCCTCTGCCGTGATTGAGCGAGAGTAAAGAACCTCCCCCGATTCAATTTCAGCTTCAATCTCTGCATAGAAATTCTCCCAAGCGGAGGGAAGTGCAAATGAGGCGGTAACGTGAAGGCGCTCTGCGCCCTTTCGAACCATCGAACTTTCGCCCTTAGCGCCTGAGATCAGACCCAAAGCAGTGAGAATCATCGTCTTGCCTGCACCGGTCTCGCCAGTAAGAATAGTTAGGCCAGGTGAGAATTCGATATTCGCTGAATCAATAACTCCAAGCGATCGAATATTTACTTCGCGAAGCGCACTTCGAGACGCGCCACCTTTATGACTCTTGGTCACTTCGCCATCCCTCAATAGGCAATTTAAATTTAGCCACAAGGCGATCGGTAAAGGTCGCATCTTCTAGGTGGACAATACTTACATCGATAGAGTCTTTACTTAGTATCACGTGGTCACCTTGGGAGAGAGGAAATTTTCTCATTCCATCAGCGGAGAGAAGAGCTTCGCGTGAAATAACATCAATCCCAATGTGAGATTGTGGCGCGATGACCATCGGCCGGGAGAATAGAGCGTGCGCCGCTAATGGCAAAAGGATGAAGGCACTCACTTCAGGCCAGACAACTGGTCCCCCTGCGCTGAACGCGTAGGCGGTGGATCCCGTTGGAGTTGCGCAAATGACGCCATCTGCTCCCCATCTAGATAGTGGCCGGGAATCAATTTGAACAAAGAGTTCCACCATTTGCGAATGACTTCGCTCAATAGTGGCCTCATTCAGCGCCCAACCGGAAGTGATAACTTCACCATTTCGCAGCACTTTATAGCCCAGACTTAATCTCGCCTCGCCGTGGTATCGGCGATCAACAATTGCTTTCGAGAGCGCCTCTAAGGATGGCTTTACAATTTCCGCCAAGAAGCCTACGTTTCCAAGATTGATTCCGAGAATTGGAATACCCTTTCCTCGGACGATTTCGGCGGCACGTAAAATCGTGCCATCTCCGCCGAGAACAATTGCAATCTCACTATCGGCAAGCAGATCACCGCTCGCTTCAACATCGAGCGTGCCAGGGATAGCAACTTTTGCATTGGTGAAAATAGTAAAACCGAGCCCAATGAGTAAGGCAGAGAGCTCGCTCGCATAGAGATGAGCTTCCTTCTTAGTGGGGTGAACCACCAAAATAACTCTCCGCTCGATAATCGTACTCACTGTGGGCCTCTGGCTATCGCTTCATCAATCTGAGCGTCGGTGAGCTCAGAACTCCCACGACGAAGCCATAGGAAATATTCAACGTTACCTGATGGTCCTGGTAGAGAACTCGCGACAACACCTTCGCAACCCAGTCCCATGTCATATGCCGATTCCGCAACTTCAAGCACAGCACTCTTACGTAGTAGAGGATCTCGGACAACGCCGCCAGCACCTAACTTCTCTCGTCCAACTTCGAACTGAGGCTTGACCATGACGAGGTAATCCGCGCTGCTTTTAGCAACGGAGACAAGTGCAGGCAAGACCAAGGTGAGTGAGATGAAACTTAAATCAGCAACAATGATTTCAACCGGCTCACCAACTTGTTCCAACGTCAGGTGTCTTACATTGGTTCGATCCAACACGCTCACCCGTGGGTCCTGGCGAATCTCCCAAGCAAGTTGACCGTAACCGACATCCACGCAGACAACGCTTCCGATCTCTCGCTTTAGCAAGACATCTGTAAACCCACCCGTTGATGCGCCGGCATCAAGTGCCCGCTTTCCCGCAACACTAATCGCGGGAAATGCGTCAAGGGCTCCGGAGAGCTTATGCCCGCCCCTCGATACAAAGTCGCTGCGCTCCCCTTGAAGTGTGATGGACGTTTCGGCATCAACTTGGGTCGCGGGCTTTGTTGCTGGAATTCCCGTCACCAACACAGTTCGCGATTCGATCAGATCAGCGGCATGTTCACGCGACCGAGCCAAGCCACGTCGCACAAGTTCAGAGTCGAGGCGAGTCTTCATTCTTTCAACCCCTCCCTCCTTGAGCTTCCTTCAGCGTGAGAACGACTAACTTCCAAAACTTTTCCGACGAATAGCGCAGGAGAGAAGTCTCTTTCAGGCAACATCATCAACCGACGACGCTAATTAACTTCAATCTGAGAGAGCGCACGCTCCAGCTCGACATGAATGGCGTCATATTCGTTGCAATGATCATTAAGTTCAAGAGAAGGAAGCGCAGTGATCCGCTCGCGGATCAGACCAAGCGGCCCTTCAGCGGCAATCTCTGGGAGTGCCGGAGAGTCGTAGGTCCCCATCTGCTCTGTACTTGTCATAGGCTAAAAGTACCGAAAAACCACCTCACTCGCTTGTTTTAGCTCGTCGAATGAGAGCAATTTCGTAGGCCTCAACTTGCCAACGGCTCGCAAGTCCGTGAGGTGCCTGCCAAAACCTCCTCCTTACGGCTCCCGTTATCTGTACCCAGTCGTCCGTGCGCATTCCTAGCGCCTTCTTACGAAGTCGAAGACCCCAAACAGCAACATCGAGTGTGTCCACTTCTCGTCGGGGCGCAATCACCTTGACTGCGACATCCCTACGTGAAGATTTACTCACTTCACTAACAACCGAACCTCCCTCAACTATTCGAGAGTGTTTTAACTTACTTGCTTCGGTCGCTTGCGAACGGCCACTCCGGGAAGGCTGCCTCGCGATTACGAGTCGAAACTCGACGACCTTATCTCCACTCGGAAGCTCTCTCTCGATAGGAGCGGCACTTACCCGACCAACTAACTCAACGTGGTTCATCGGAATCAACTCATTGCGATCACCGTTCGGCTTAGCAGCGCGCGAACTCTTCGCACGACCAGATCCACTACCTCGATTGGATTCACGCTTCCTTTTGATCTCTCTACCCATCACATCTCTCCTAGTCCCTCAACAACGCTTATCCAGTTGATGGAGTTGTTTTAGGGAGCATAAATTTCTCACACTCGACAGAGCTGGATGTGTGCAGGCAAAAATCTGTAGAGAAAGTTGAACTGTGGAGAGAAATAAAAAAAGCCCCGCACTCTATTTCTAGAGCGCGAGGCTTTATAAATTGTGCCCGGCGGCGATCTACTCTCCCACAAGGTCCCCCTTGCAGTACCATCGACGCTGAGAGGCTTAGCTTCCGGGTTCGGAATGGGACCGGGCGTTTCCCTCTCGCTATGGCCGCCGAAACTCTTTCGAGCATGGTGGAACATCTACGTAAGTACTTATACTTTATGTAGTTTTTAGTTCCCGACCGTAACTCGGGAACCACACAGTGAACGCGATATCAAAATTTGTTGTAGTTAAATCCTCGGCCTATTAGTACCGGTCAGCTCCACAGATCGCTCTGCTTCCACTTCCGGCCTATCAACCCAGTAGTCTTCTGGGGGCCTTACCCGATAAATCGGT
>CAINVP010000015.1 GCA_903854185.1 uncultured Actinomycetes bacterium | reverse complement strand
GGTAGCGTTCCCATAGGGCCACTGAATAGGTTCCAGTTCGTTGTATCTCCGCCGCCTGTGAGGAGAACGATTGGCGCCGTCTCGCCAGCAACGCGAGCAACTCCAAGAATCATTGCGGTCACGAGTCCGCTGCGAGCAGCCGGCAAGATAATCTTCTGAACTGTGCGCCACTGGGTTCCACCGAGCGCTAAACCGGTCTCGCGCAGATCGTGCGGAATCAAGAGCAGTACCTCTTCCGCTGTACGAGCGATTGTTGGAATCATAAGAATGGCAAGGGCGAGTGAGCCCTCAAAGCCATTGAAGGTCTTTGTGATTGGGTAGACAACTGCAGCCAAGATGAAGAGGCCTGCGACGATGGATGGCACGCCTGACATTGACTGCACAAGAAATTTAATTGGCCGAGTGAATTTGCCTTGGATTTCAGTGAGATAAATAGCAGTGAGCAATCCAAGTGGAACAGCTACTACGAGGGCAGAGACCACAATCAGAATGGAACCGATTACTGCATGGATAAGTCCACCGTGAGTAATGACGGGATCTGTAACCGATGCCGAATGCATATCTTGCGTGAAGAGATTCCAGTGCAACCCCTTATGTCCACGCTCCCATACGGTCCAGAGGATTGACGCGATAGGAAGGACTGCAATGGCCATTGCAAAATTCACGAGTGCGCGAAAGAGCGCATCTGATCCTGCTGCCTTTCCACGTTGAGCTCGAACAATGATGTAATCCAGCGAAGGATAAATAATCAGGTATAAACCAAGGTAGGCAAGCTTGCCTTTGAGCGGTGTAACTGCAACGAGTGCGATATCAATCAGCGCAGAAATAAAGATGACCGCGAGAACTTCTGCCCGTTGGCGAGGAGTAGCAAGCCATGGTCGGCGTGGCTCGGGAATGATGGAGGAAGGCGTTGAAACTGTAGTAGTCATTACTTACCGCCTTTTGAGGTGCGACGGACGATGATATCTGCAAGTGAGTTAACAAGAAGTGTGACTACGAAGAGCACAAGTCCTGCTGCCATCAGCGCCTTAACTTCATCTGGTCCTGCTTCTCCAAATTTGAGAAGAATCATCGATGCAACGTTTCCGCCAGCACCGAGCAAGATATGCCAGTTCACCTGATACACAATGTTAAGAACGGTGTAGACCGCAACGGTCTCACCCATCGCACGTCCAAGGCCGAGCATCGCGCTACCGATAATTCCGCCACGTGCGTAAGGAAAGGCAACTGCTTTAATCATTCCAAGGCGCGTTGCACCGAGTGCGTATGCGGCCTGCACGCGATCAAGTGGGGTCTGTGAAAAGATTTCGCGAGAGATTGATGTGACGATAGGAATAATCATGATTGCGAGAATGATTCCTGCAATAAATGGTGAACGATCAAATACTGGCGCTTCCATCTTAAAGAATGGAACCCAACCAAGGTACATGTGCAATAACTTCGCGATGTAGACCGCCGATGGCATCAATACGAAGAAGCCCCAGATGCCGTAAAGGATCGATGGGAACGCTGCCATCAAATCTACGACCGTAACCATAAATTTCTTAATGCGTTCAGGCGCGTAGAAGGTAAGGAAGAGCGCCGTCATTACCGAGATAGGGACCGAGATAATGATTGCGATACTCGCACAAACAAGTGTTCCCACCAGCATTGCTGCAATTCCAAATTGCGAGTTCTTCAAATCAAGCGAGCCTGAATCATTCAACGCTGCGTTCCAATTGGAACCCGTTAAGAAATGGATTCCCTGACTATGGAGAGTGTTGTAACCCTGATACAAAAGGAAGATAAAGATAAGTCCAAGGATCACTAAGGAAGAGAGGCCACCGCTGGTGACGACGCTACGAAAGATCCGGTCAGATAGCCGAGGCTTTGTTGTGATTTCGCGCTTCGGAGGAATCGGAGCAGCTACTGCTGCGCCCACCGTGGTCTGTGACATGGGGCTAATCTTCGCCTGAACCGCCCGAAATGGGGGTATCGGAAAGTGAACAACCGGTTAACTGGCTATGAAATAACTCGATTTCCCCACTCGCCTGCCCCTCCCCGTATGCTTGCGGTTATGGCGACAGAAAATCCAAATCTCATCTGGGTTGATTGCGAGATGACTGGGCTGGATTTGAAGAAAGATGTGCTCGTCGAGATTGCAGTTCTTGTCACCGACTCCCAATTGAACGTTCTTGGTGAGGGCGTCGACTTGGTTATCAAGGCGACCCAAGAGCAACTCGATGGCATGAGCGACTTTGTTCGCCAGATGCATATCGATAGCGGCTTATTGGAAGAGATACCAAACGGCGTCTCTCTGGCTGAAGCAGAGTTGCGGATCCTTGAATACTTAAATAAGTATGCCCCGAGCGCAGGTAAATCCCCTCTTGCTGGCAACTCGGTTTCAGTCGATCGAAACTTTATCGCTCGCGACTTGGTCGAGGTCAACGCCTACCTGCACTACCGCACCATCGATGTCTCCTCCATCAAGGAGTTGGCCCGCCGCTGGTATCCCGGGGTCTATTTCAACGCCCCGAAGAAGACCGGCAATCACCGGGCCTTGGGAGATATTCGCGACTCTATTGATGAGCTGGATTACTACCGCTCAAAGATCTTCATCCCCGCTTAATCAAGCCCGTTGAGGGAAATCAATTTCCCTCGCCCCCAGCCCAGACCGTACAATTCCCTCACATGGTGGGCGTAGCTCAGCTGGTAGAGCACTCGGTTGTGGTCCGAGATGTCGCGGGTTCGAGCCCCGTCGCTCACCCCACTTTTATCTTGGCCCTGGCCATCCCTTCACATTGAAGGTGTGGCAGACAACTGCAAGGAGCACCGTGTCCAACTCACTCATCTTCGATGTCGTTATCGAGATCCCTGCAGGCTCACGCAATAAGTACGAGATAAACCATGACACCGGCGAGGTTCGCCTCGACCGCATGCTCTTCACGGCGACCCGCTTTCCGCACGACTACGGCTTTGTAAAGAACACGCTCTCCCTCGATGGCGATCCACTCGATGCGCTTGTCATGTTAGATGAACCCACTTTCCCAGGCTGCGTAGTCTCCTGTCGGGTTATCGGAATGTTCCGTATGACGGATGAGAAAGGCGGCGATGACAAGCTGCTCTGTGTCCCTGCAGGTGATGTGCGCAAATCAAATCTTCAAGATCTCTCCGATGTTCCGGTCTATGAACTTGCTGAAATCAAGCACTTCTTCGAGGTCTACAAGACACTTGAACCAGGCAAGGAAGTTCATGGCGGAGATTGGGTCGGCCACGACGCAGCCGAGCAAGAAATTAAAGATTCATACTCTCGTTATAAGGCACATTAATTTCACGTGGTCTTAGACTCAAGCCATGAGCATTGAGACCAACATTGAGGTAAAGCTAACAAACCGCGATCGTAAGAGTGCCTTCTTCCGACTCATTCTGGTAATCCCGATTGCAGTCTGGGCTGGCACCATTACAAATTCAAGCATCGCCTTCAATAGCCTCGGATTTATCTCAGGATCGGTGGCCCTCAGCTTGCTCTTCACTGGCAAACTTCCAGAGCAGGCAGGCAAGTACATCTACGCCCTAATCTCCTTCTGGAATGAGATCGTGGGTTACGCCCTCGTCTTGGTGACGGATGAATATCCAGGTTTTAGCCTCGGCCTCTAAGCCGCAATAAGGCTTGCATTCCGTGCTTTCTTGGGGTTTGACTGAAGCTCGTCAGCGCCTAAAAACCACTTTTGCAGGTGCTCCCGCACGCTGGTAGGGTCTGCCACTGCAGTAGTTCGTTTTGCGTGGTTAGCTCAGTTGGTAGAGCAGGTGACTCTTAATCACCGGGTCGGGGGTTCGAGTCCCTCACCACGCACTCAAGGTATGCGCGGGACTAAATTCCTTTTCTCTAAAAGCTGAAGCTAGGGCTGATCAATCGAACGCCGCAGATTAACCGTTCGTAATTCGAAGTATCTGCTCTGATAGCCACTTTCGTAGGTCATAGGCAGCATCAACATACATTCCGTGCCCAAAGAATCCATGGACCATGCCCGGCCACTCTTTAGTTGTGACGGAGACACCTGCGCTCGCAAGCTTCTCCCCATATGCCACTCCCTCATCACGGAGAACATCATGCTCAGCCAATGCGATGATCGCTGGCGCAACGCCCCGCATCTCGACAGCCTTAAATGGCACCGCATAGTGATTTCCTCGCTCGCCCTCAGGAACATACGCCTCCCACGCCCATTGCATACCTACCGCTTCTAACCCATACCCGACTTTGTGATCGATGTATGACTGACGAGTGAAGTCCATATCAACACATGGGTAGATCAACATCTGAAATGCGAGCGCAACATCTCCGGTGTGCGCGGCCTTGAGGGCAACTGCAGCGGCGAGATTTCCTCCGGCGCTATCTCCACCAACTCCAATTTTCGTCGGATCGATTCCGAGCTCTGCCGCATGATCGCGAACCCACAACAAGCCGGCATAACAATCATTAAACGGTGTTGGGAAGGGATGCTCCGGGGCCTTCTGGTAGTTAATGCCAATTACAACTGCACCCGTATCACTCGCGATGTTTGACATCTGAGGTGCATATCGAAGAGTCCAACTAAAGATCCATCCTCCACCGTGAAAGTAGACCAACGCAGCGGCATTTGGCTTTACATTCTTTGGAGTAAAGATGACTGCGTGAAGATCTGCCGTAGGGCTTGTGAAATATGTATGGCGTTCATTCACATCGGTTGCCATCGGCCCCGCGTAACCGAGCCAATTGGCGGGGTCCGCGCGCATCTGCTCAATGGTTGGATTCTCGATTGGCAACTCTGCCTCCTTGCGGATCTCGAGCCACTTGATTACCTGAGGATGCAGAGTCATGGCGTTATCTTATGGAGATTTCCCGCGCGGAAGAGAAGTTACAGCGAGGGATTTATTACCGTTATCCCGCCAACGGAAGCTTGATTTGGTGTACTCATCGCGCGTAAGGCGACTGCTCCGTCAGCGAGCCCTACTTCACGGGTAATCAGTGTTGAAGGATCTAAGGCACCAGAAGCCACCATCGCGAGCATCTCTGGATAATCCCGTGCAGCCATCCCGTGCGATCCCAGAAGGTCTAACTCCCAACCAATAGCTCGTGCCATGGGCATCTCAGAGAGACCGGTCGGGGTGAGCATCAATCCGAGTTGTAAATGCCGACCACGCCGGCGCAGTGAGAGTATTGATTGGCCTGCAGTTGCTTCACTGCCCAAGGCATCGACTGCAACATGAGCGCCACCTAACTTCTGCATAAACGCGACCGGATCGACAACTTTAGAGTCGATTATTTCTGCCCCTAGCGATGAAGCGATTGCGAGCGCTGCGTCATTCACATCAACGGCATAAACCTGTGCGCCTAGCGCCTTTGCGATCATGATGGCGCTCAAGCCAACTCCACCACAACCATAAATGATGACGCGCTCACCACCCTTTACCTCGGCCCGCTTTACTAGCCCACGAAATGCCGTTGCAAATCGACATCCAAGCGCTGCTGCAACAGCAAAGGAAAGTTCGTTAGGGATTCGCACAAGATTGAAGTCGGCGTTCTCAATCGCGACAAACTCCGCGAACGATCCGAACCCTGTGAAACCCGGTTGAGTCTGCGTTGGACAGATCTGCGCATCACCTTCTTTACAGAACTCGCACGTTCCGCAACCACATACAAAAGGAACCGTGACTCTGTCGCCAACTGAATAATTCTTCACTGATGAACCCGCTGCACTTATCACGCCGGCTAACTCGTGCCCCGGCACATGTGGCAATGAAATATCGGAGTCGTGGCCCATCCAACCGTGCCAATCACTTCGACATAGTCCAGTCGCTTCTACTTTAATAACGACGCCAGAATCATTCGGTTTCGGCATTGGTAAATCCAAAATGGAGAGCTCGCCCTGAAACTCAGTGAAGTGAATAGCTTTCATGGGTAGAACTTAGCGAAGTTTCGGCAGATGCCAATCAAAATAGATAGAGAGCTCGCGCACTGCTATAACGACCAACCCGGCTGAGATCGCACACACCGTGCTGTTGACTTGAAAATGGTTGAGCGCGACATAAAGAAGCGCACCCGTTAAGCAAGAAGTGCCGATGGTTTCACGGTGTAATAGGACAGGCTCAACCTGGCAGAAGAGGTCGCGAAGTAAGCCGCCTAAAACCGCGCCCAGAACTGCAAGGACGACTGCGCCAACAAAGCCGGCGTGGAAGGAGATTGCATAGTTCGCGCTGGAAACTGTGGCGACAGCGAGCCCCAAGGTATCGAGCGAGAGCATGAGTCGACCTACGGGACGGATCATCTTCGCTGAGATTGTTACGAGGACCGCAAAGAGCACAGCCGCGAAAAGCCATCCATGCAGAATCCAAGGTGGACGTTGACCTAAAAAGATATTTCGAAATGTGCCGCCGGTGAGAGAGGCCATTGCCGCAACAAGAAGGATGCCGGCATAGTCCAACCCCTTGGCTGCCGCCACCCGTGCGCCAACTAAGGCAAATGCGAGAGTGGCGATGATGTCGAGAGCATTGACGAGTGGGGTTGTGCTCATCGCTCTACTTCTCCGTCACTATCCAGCGCTTGAATGGCAGACCTTCAAATTCGTAAACTTTTGCAGGTCCGCGCCCATAAACGGCCACAAAATCTTTCGCACCATTACGACGCAATGTCCCAAGCATAATTACCTTCGGTATGCCGGTACCCGGTGCTCGTATTCCCCAGAGTCCCTCTTTACGATCCCAAGGGTCTTCCATTCTGTAGGTGTTAATAAGCGCGCTTTTAGGTGCGGTAATAGAGCCATGACAGGTACCTAAGCGTTCTAGCATTGATAGTTCTAGCCGAACCTCATCACCATTTTCGAACAAGATAGCCATGTGAAAACTTTATAACACTCAAAGTTCTAGTGCTATTGATTGTTTATGTCAGGCTTAATCGTCATCGGCTGCTTGACCTCAAGCGCCGTCTCCCCCAGTTTCGCAGGGGTGTTTCAACTAATCGGATTGAGAATTCCGTCGCAACGACCACTAAAGCAATAGTTCCAAGTACACGGATGCTGGACTTCGCGAGGTTCGGAAGTTCACGAGGCAACCGTTTAATGAGAAAGTCTGGGATGGCCAAGTGCGCAATCACAAGATGCCAGACATATATCCCATAAGAAATTCGACCGATATAGGATGAAATTCTCAGAATTGAATTCGGCACTCGAGATTCATCAATCATTACCACTTGACTTAATAGTATGTAGAACACAGGTGCAGCAAATACAATATAGAAGTTAGAAAATTGAACAAGATAATAAATCAATGCAAAAAGCGATAAGGCAAGCAACATCTTCAGTTTGGATACTTTGAGCTGATGATTTGTAAATGCATCTCTCAAGTAAATTCCAAGATAAAAACCTACAATCACCCGGCCTATCGCTACCAGATACTGAATGAATCCCCAGCCTAGGTGATATCTAGAATCCAGGACTAGACCTAAGAGTTCTATCAAATATCCGACTAGCACGAGAGCAAACAATCTATTTCCTCTGGGTGCCAGCCTGATGGCCAATAAATTCACGAACCATTCCGCGGAAAGGCTCCACAACGGTGTGTTCATTGAGATCACACCACTAATAAATATTTGCAGCAGTAGAAATGCGCCACCGTACTGAATGTAGGAATAGGAGATGCTCTTCAAGTGACCGTGAAGAATCGGCAATCGGCCGATGACAATCATCGTCATGAACACAGGCACGAGCATTGGCCACAACCGTAGGATCCGGTTAAGGATGAATCGTCGAGCAGAGGATTTGGAATTCACACGTAATTGTGGTGCGAGAACGAAGCCAGAGAGGAGGAAGAAGAGATCTACAAGAATGTTAGTTCCCAGAAAACTATTACCAGTGAGCCAGAGATGGAAAGTCATAACTGCTAAGG
>CAINVP010000014.1 GCA_903854185.1 uncultured Actinomycetes bacterium | reverse complement strand
TTGTGGTTAAAGTACTTTGTTATCGATTAAATCTAAAACAAGACGCGCTACAGCTTGATTTCGTACCGAAGAAAGTCAGTCTTGGTTGCAACTTGATCATAAAGCGCTTGAGCTGTCGTATTAGTGGCGCGAGTTATCCAATACATTTCAGAACATCCGGCAGATTTAGCAGCCTTTTCAATTGTCGTAATTAGCGCCCTCGCAATCCCCCTACCTCGATGGGCAGGGTCCACAAAGAGATCTTCCAGGTAGCAGTTGCTCACTTCAGTCCAGGTGGAAGTCTGGTAGTGGAAGTGCGAGATGCCAACAAGGTGGCCATCCGCTTCAGCCACTAGTCCTTGAATCGCGCCAGAGATCAATCTCTCCCAGACCAAATCCTTTGCTGCCTGAGTGAATGTAGTCTCATAGAACTCCAAATAGGAGTCGTAAAGTTCTTGCCACTGATCTCTATCTTCAGCGCTCAGCTTTCGGTATTGGATCGCCATATTATTGAGGTAAGTCGAATCTATTTTCTTTGAATCTACGAACCTCCTGCGGCCAACCGCAAGCGATTCCCACCTTCGCACCCCATTGCGCCGCTTCATCGTCGGAAGGCACGTCGATTATCGTGAGTCCGCCAAGAAAGTCGCTGCCTGCCGTGATGGGTCTTCCAATTTCACCACTCTCGGAGATTCCTGCAGCTGACTCAATTTCCTCTTCGAGTCCGCCAGCAAAAACTAAAACTCCAGCGGACTTCATTTCCGCAACAACCTGGCGCGCTAGCGGTCCCCGACCGGCGAACCATTCATCTGAATGGTCCCCTACCCACTGTTGATTGAAATAGATGATGTATTGAGGCATGGCGAGATCCTAACTCCCTAATTCCCTAATTACGCATGTCGATCGGTACCATTTTCACGTGGCACCCCAAACTTCCTTCACAGTCTCCCGGGAGATACCTGCCAGCGCAGAATCAATATTCACAATCCTTGCTAATCCTCAGCGCCACAAAGATTTCGATGGCTCCCAAATGATCACGGGGTCTCAAACGCCTGGCCCCATCTCTAGGGTTGGCGACAAATTCACCATGACTATGCGTCGCGCCGGCGATGACTACTTAATGATCAATATCGTCACGGACTTTGAAGTAAATCGACTGCTTTTTTGGACCCCTGCCCCTGGCGATACTTCTCGTTCTGAAGGGCACCTTGAAGAGAACGTGGGCAAGCCTGCAGGTTATAAATGGGGTTATGTTTTGGAACCCATAAACGACCAGCTCACCACGGTGAATGAAATATTTGAATTCGGGCCACTCAACGAGACTCACTTCCAAGATGGTGGCAAGTGGATTAATACCAAGAACACCGTGGAAGAGTCGATGACTAAAAGTCTGGAATTAATTGAACTAGCGATTCGACGCTAAATATTCGATTCAAACATTTACTGAGAAACCAAATCGAAGTAGAGCAGCACTATTTCAGTTTCGTCAGTGATGGTCAGGCCTTGCTTTGACCAGTAACGCAGGTGCCCTGCTCGGTACTCATCTCCCGTGAGATCGCCCTCGCCTTCGGCAAGTGCAAATTCATCGGGAACATCTTTAAAGCGAACGATTTCGACCTTGGTCGCCTCGATAGTTGCGATCTGCTCGCCATCGCTATTGAGCACGGCAAGTCTTTCGCCAACGTGCTCGATTGGTTCACCATGTGCACGGTAATCCCACTCAAGGGTGCCCGAAGTTGCCCGCTTCTCACCTACCAAAACTAAGGAGTTTAGCTCTTCTCGAAATTCACCCGGCGTGCCGAATTCGATTCCGCGCAGACCGTTTACGACAGGAAATCCCATATAAAAAGAGTAACAAACGGATTATTAAGAAGAGTCGCCCTGTAAGCCGGATTTCCTAATTTATGCTCCATCAGTTTCGAGAATCCTCATAGATTTGAATATATTCTTTGAGCGAATATCTCTTGATGTACTTGATAATAAGTGGGATGGGCAAGTCCTCAATTTTTCTAAATCTTATGCAGGATTTACCAATATCCATTCTCTTTCCAGAAGCTAGATATTCTTTTTCAAAAGCCTCTCGCTCCTCAGCGCTCACGGCGTGGCAACCCATTAAATACAACGAGAAGTTATTTTTCTGGGCAGCTAGAGAAATATAGTTTAGAGGTTCCTTATTGTAGGTATTCGGGTATTTATCGAGGGGAATCTCCCACGAAATCATCCCCCGTCGCATAGTTTCGATAAATCCAGTTTTAACATATTTATTTACGAGCGCTCTGATCTCTGAAATGACTACCGCCCTTTCAGGCGGGAGTGATTCTAGGTAGGAAGCGACTGTTTTCTCAGTGGATTGCACATGGGAATTTTAGGCCGAAATTCGAAAAAGAAGAGTCGCCCTATAAGCCGGATTTTGTCTCCTTGCGGAGGATCACCATCCATCTAGTCTCGTGATTACTCACGCGATCAAGCAACCTACCTGATGACTCGAGCGAGCAG
>CAINVP010000013.1 GCA_903854185.1 uncultured Actinomycetes bacterium | reverse complement strand
TCCCCAGAGATGAACCACCATAAAGATGAAGAAGAGTTCAACGCTCCACAGATGAACTGAGTTCACATAATGTCCAACGCTGGAGCTATGCCACCACGCTGGGCCTTCTAACGTGAGGTAGAGGCCAGAGAGGATAATCATGGCTAGCGAAGCAAGTGTCAGCACCCCAAAGACATATATCCAGGATGAGACATAGGCGGGCTGGTGGTCGGGAAGGATATCTTCCGGCTCAAACTTCTCGATTGTTGCTCCGCGTACGCGTGCGGTCCATGATTCGCTCGATTGCGAGGTCACCTGCTTCGTCATCTCAATTCTCCCCTCGAGTGGTAACGGCATTGGCATCTAATTGCGAGCCATGGTCATCGTGATCGGGAAATGGAAGAAGTAACGCGGCCACGAAAATCAGAAACATAAAGGCGACAATCGCCAGATTTCCTGCCGAGACCGAAAATGGTCCAAACGTCAGATAGTGCGCTGGGTGGTTGAGATTGATCTCCAGGAACCGCATGGCTCCTCCTATATCTCTTTACTCTCTCAGACGGGAATATCCCGTTGCTAGTATTCGAAAGTACGCTCATTTCCAAAAATTGCCATCAAAATTGGTTGGGCTAGCACTCAAAGTGGTGGATGATAGAGATGACAAGTCAGGAGAACCTTGTGGATATAACACTTATGCATCGCGAATTAACCCCGTTTGAACATCTCGTTGCTGAACACATGTGTGATGGTTTATCTAACGCTGCAATTGCGCGTGAGACTGCTCATACAGAGAAGGTCGTTGAAAATACTATTTCACGCATGGCGCGAGCCTTTGGTATCAAAGCTGATGGCGATACCAATCTACGTGTTCTGCTCGCCCTTGCTTACCGCACACAATTTGGTGATGGCTCATTCGACAAACTCGGTGTTACTTGTGGACACATCGTTGTTGGAGAAGATGGTCGACATTATTGCGATAAGCACCTCGATTAATAAATCAGATCAGTGAATATCGGTAAATGAATTGAACTAGATAACGCTTACCTAGTTCTGTTGGTTGCGTAATCCACAGCACACTTTAAAGGGTGCTGGCACTCACTATTTTTCTTACTCTCTCATCCGTGCAGGTGAATACTTCAGGCGAGATGAAAAATCTCCAAGTTTCATCTCTAAGTATTCGGAGAGTAGAGAGAATAGAAAATGAACCGTAAAACTTTTGACAAATTGGCAAGTGCGCTCGGGCTTATGTTGGCGATTCTTCTTGTCGTAGCAGGTGGCTTGCTCACATGGGGTGCAAACTTCACAAGCAACGAGGTGAAATCACAGCTCTCAGCACAGAAGATCACCATGCCAGGAGCAACAGGCAATCCTAAAGACAACGCTGCAACGGTGAAGTTCTTCAAGGAGAACGCTGGGAAGCAGATGACCACCGGCAAGCAGGCACAGATGTACGCCGATCACTTCATCGCATTCCACCTCACAAATATCGGTGGCGGAAAGACCTACTCTGAGTTATCCGGCCAAGAGATGGGTGTAGCCGCTCAACTAGCTAAAACTCCAAAGGATGCCGCACTCATTGCGCAAGATCAGGCACTTCAGGGGAAGGTTGCCACGGTATTTAAAGGTGAGTCACTCCGTGGCATGCTATTAAATGCGTACGCCTTCGGAACTCTAGGAATAATCGCTCAGGTATCTGCTTATGCAGCATTTATCGGCGCGCTTCTCTTCTTGCTACTTGCATTGATGGGATTC
>CAINVP010000012.1 GCA_903854185.1 uncultured Actinomycetes bacterium | reverse complement strand
CAGCGTCATCAGCATTGAAGAGCTCGTCGAAGGAGCAAAGAAGCCTGTTAAAGACACTCAACCCGATTACCAGAACTAAGCACAACCCGAACCCAACAGAACTAATAGCAATTAACTAAAAGCAATTAACTAAAAGGAGAAATACCGTGGCAACGATGTATCACGATCAGGATGCAGATCTATCCGTTATTCAAGGTCGCAAAGTCGCGATCATCGGTTATGGCTCACAGGGCCATGCACACGCACTTAACCTCCGCGACTCAGGTGTAGATGTCCGCGTTGGTCTAAAGGAAGGCTCACCTTCACGTGCAAAGGCTGAGGCAGAGGGACTTCGCGTTGTATCTGTAGCAGAGGCAACTAAGGAAGCGAGCGTCATCATGATCTTGGCGCCAGATCACCTTCAGCGCCACATTTATTCTGAGTCAATCTTGCCTAACCTCGAAAAGGGTGATGCGCTCTTCTTCGGTCACGGATTCAATATTCGTTTCGGATACATCAAGCCACCAGTAGATGTTGATGTCTGCATGGTTGCGCCGAAGGGTCCAGGCCACCTCGTCCGTCGTGAGTTCGCTGCTGGTCGCGGTGTTCCAGATATCGTTGCAGTCGAACAAGATGCAACAGGAAATGCATGGCCATTGACGCTTTCATATGCAAAGGCGATGGGCGGACTTCGCGCCGGTGGAATCCTCACAACATTTACCGAAGAGACCGAGACAGATTTATTCGGCGAGCAGGCAGTTCTCTGTGGTGGCGCATCGCAGTTGGTTATGTACGGCTTCGAAACACTTGTTGAAGCTGGATACCAGCCAGAGGTTGCATACTTCGAGTGCTTGCACGAACTTAAGTTGATTGTTGACCTTATGTACGAAGGTGGAATCGCAAAGCAGCGTTGGTCAGTATCTGACACAGCTGAGTTCGGTGACTATGTATCAGGTCCACGCGTTATCGATCCACACGTTAAGGAGAATATGAAGGCAGTTCTTGCTGACATTCAGTCAGGTGCTTTCGCAAAGCGCTTCGTTGATGATCTCGAGAACGGTGCCAAGGAATTCACAGCTCTTCGTGAAAAGGGCGAATCACACCAGATCGAAAAGGTTGGTCGCGAACTCCGCAAGATGTTTAGCTGGATGAAGAAGGCCGATAACGATGATTACAAAGAAGGAAGTGCTGCACGTGGCTAAACCCGTTGTATTGATTGCTGAAGAACTCAGCGCTGCAACTCTTGATGCTCTTGGCCCTGACTTTGAGGTTCGCAATTGCGACGGTGCAAACCGTGCAGAACTCCTCGAAGCTTTGGGCAAGGGCGTTGACGCAGTACTTATTCGTTCCGCAACAAAGATGGATGCAGAGGCAATCGCTGCCGCAAAGGGCCTCAAGGTCATTGCGCGCGCCGGCGTTGGTCTCGATAACGTTGATATTCCTGCAGCAACTGCTGCCGGTGTCATGGTCGTCAATGCGCCAACTTCTAATATCGTCTCTGCGGCAGAGCTTGCAATCTCATTGCTTCTTGCATCTGCTCGCTTTATCTCACCTGCACACGCTGCGCTGAAGAATGGCAAGTGGGCGCGCTCCAAGTACACCGGCGCCGAACTTTTTGAGAAAACTCTCGGAATTGTTGGCTTCGGTCGCATCGGTCAGTTGGTTGCCCATCGCATGCAGGCATTTGGTATGAACGTCATTGCATACGATCCGTATCTACAGCCAGCGCGTGCTGCACAGTTGGGCGTAGAGCTTGTTGAGCTCGACGATCTCTTGAAGCGCTCTGACTTCATCACCATTCACTTACCTAAGACAAAAGAGACTGCAAACCTCATCGGCGTCGATGCACTTAAGAAGGTTAAGAAGGAAGTTCGCATCATCAACGCTGCTCGCGGTGGCGTTCTCGATGAGGCTGCTCTTTATGATGCGATCACTGAAGGTCGTGTTGCTGGTGCCGGTCTCGATGTTTATGTCACAGAGCCTTGCACTGATTCACCTCTCTTCCAGTTGGACCAAGTAGTGGCTACTCCTCACCTCGGCGCATCGACAGATGAAGCGCAAGAGCGCGCTGGTATT
>CAINVP010000011.1 GCA_903854185.1 uncultured Actinomycetes bacterium | reverse complement strand
TACTTTCCCAGTCTCCTTGAAATGTCTCTGAGCAGCTCGCATCATCTTCTCCACCTTTGGTGGAATAAATGGATAGGCATAGACCTGTCCATGAGGATGGTTGAGCGTTACACCAATCTCCTCGCCGCGATTTTCAAAGGGGGCGATATGTTCGATGTACTTAATCTTTGAGAGCTCTCGAGTCCGATCTCGCCACGCCTCAACGACTATGCGAATCTGCTCTACGGGTAGTTGGTGAAAACTAATGTCGTGGTTATCGGTAAAGCAGATAACCTCACACTTTCCGACGGATTGGCCAACCTTAGTCTTTCGACCTGCTTTGACCGGCAACTCAACATTTTTATTAGGTACACCAAATGAGGGTGACTTGTTATCGAAGACAACTACCTGATAATCCTTATCAGCAATCTCGGAATCAAGACCCGGCTTCGTTGGACAGAGCGGGCAGAGCTCCTTTGGAGGAAGAAATGCGCGCGCCTGACGATGTGCGGCAACT
The DNA here is from genome assembly GCA_903854185.1 of uncultured Actinomycetes bacterium. GTDB lineage: Bacteria > Actinomycetota > Actinomycetes > Nanopelagicales > Nanopelagicaceae > PALSA-747. The sequence goes on along the minus strand of CAINVP010000011.1, from coordinate 12,682 downwards.
GCGACCCATTCATCCGTGAGCAGATCTAGACGCAGTTCACCGAGCGCAGGGCGCTCTTCGTGAGGGCGAGCATCTACCGCACTTCGAACAATGTCGCCACGGTCGTAATAACGGATAGTGCGACCATCAGCCATCGGTAGATCAGTTCGGGTGACCCCGGAAGCAAGCAAAATCTTCACGGGGTTAGCCTATCGTCTCCTCTTTGAGGAAGGGTCATTCGAAAATAACGCTCCACTTTTGAGTATGAACTCCTGGCTTTACTAAGTACTTTGGCAAGGTATCTGGACCACAGGATGCGGTTCCGATTCCACGATGCGCAGCGTCGATAGTCACATAACTCTGGCCGGTTGGTTTCAACTCAACATCGTGCGTCGCTTCTGCAAGTTGCTCAACCGAGAATGGCGTGACGCTTACCTGTCGAGGTTTATCCAGAAGAATCACCATTCGTGATGCGCCATTCCGATCGAGCTTTGCTAGTGAGAACCAACGGACATCAGCGTGGCCGCCATTCTCTTGTGGAACGACATAGGGAATGTACTGCTCACCGACGGTGCTTACATAACGATCAACCGGTGCAATCTTGCGATCGGGATATGTTTCGTTAGGACCAGTTCCGAAGTATTCGAAGTTTGTGAGCGAGCCATCAACCTCAAACCGAGTGCCAACGCGGGGAAGATCTTTAAGCGTTGCGGGACTTGTTACCGAGTCGGTGATGCTGAAGCCATTGGTAATTGCTTCAACTTTTTGAAGTTGCGATACCTTGATTCCAGCTCCAGTAACCCACTCACTCTTGATTGTTGCGACATCTTTAACAAAAGTGACCTTAACGCTCTTCTTAGTGAGTTTATCTAGCCCTAGCGCTCGCCATTGCGGAGCGATATGACCAAAGGTGTCATTCTCCGTAGGCGCCCTAAAGAGATTGAGAACCGGCGCAGATGTGAAGTGCGGAAGGACAATCTCTCCGTTGCTATTCACGACGTCGCGTAGTGAGATGCCAGAGATTGCCCGTGGCTTGCTCCATGCCTTAGATGGAAGCGCGAACTGCGCAAATCCAATCTCATGGTGAGCGCCACAGTATTCAGTCTCATCCCTCAATTGAACCGTGAAGGTAATGAAACGCTCGCCTGGACCATCAATCTTCTTTAAGTGTGGTGAGGAGATTGTGATAACTGTGCTCGTTCGTGCTGCAACTTTTGGCAATTTCACTGAGCCGAAGTCAAGGATGTCGCCATCACTGGCAATTTTCCAATGAATTTCATAGCGAGATGTGTCGATGAAGAAATTTTTATTGAAGACAGTAAATTTCCCAGATGCTGGCGTTGTACTTGTGATCAACAGCGGATTGGCAATAGCACGCATCTCGTACATAGCCGGTTTTGGTTTGCGGTCTGGCCAGAACATACCGTCGCAACAGAAGGAACCATCATGGCGCTCTTCACCAAAATCTCCGCCATAGGCAGAGCGGACAACGCCGTCCGGAAGACGTTGCTCGATTCCATGATCCCAGAATTCCCAGATAAAGCCGCCCTGGAGCCCTTCATACTTATGAATTGCTTCCCAGTACTCTGCCAGGTTTCCATTGGAGTTGCCCATAGCGTGCGAGTACTCACACATAATGAGTGGACGATCCTTCTTTGGAGATTTTGCATAATCGATGATTGCAGCGATAGATGGATACATCGGGCAGACAACATCGGTGAGCGCTTGGCCAATACTCCAATTACCACGGATTGCGCCCTCGTAATGCAGTGGTCGTGAAGGGTCAAAATCGCGCGCATAAGCTGCAGCAGCGTGATGATTTGAGCCAGAACCAGATTCGTTTCCAAGTGACCAGAGAATGACTGATGGGTGGTGAATATCGCGCTGCACCATACGACCTACCCGATCAACAAAAGCTGGCAGGTACCGTTGATCATCGCAGAGTGACTCTTGAAATTCATGTGATTCAATATTTGCTTCACCAATAACGTAAAAGCCGAGCTCATCTGCGATATCGAGAAATACTGGATCATTTGGATAATGTGATGTGCGTACACCATTGAAGTTAAAGGCCTTCAGAGCCAATAAATCTGCTCTCATATTTGCATACGAGACCACTCGCCCAGTCTTCTTATTAAAGTCGTGGCGGTTCATTCCATAGATAATGATTGGTTTCCCATTAACAAGAAGTTCGTGGCCGACGACCTTGACATCTCTAAAGCCAATGCGTTGTGTGAACTTCTCAACAATCTCACCTTGAGGATTCTTTAGCTCAACATGAAGTGTGTAGAGATGAGGAGTTTCAGCAGACCACGGTTTGATGCCAGGAAATGTTGTAGAGAGTTCAATCTCTCCAGAAAGCCTACGACTCATGTTGTAGATGATTTCGTCGGCACCAGCAGGATACTTTCCATCCCAATAGGTTCCGCGTTCGTAATCACGGTGGACCTGCACCTGATTAGCGAAGTGATCCATCGTCGTCTCCGCCGCTTTGCCCTTGATGCTCTTACTGAGCGGCTTAATCTTGGTTGAGGTACCTTCAAGCCAGACGGAGAGCGAGTAGCCATCCTTGTTCGCGCCTTCAGTACCGTGGATAAAGGCGCGAATATCTAACGTTCCGGTCGTTCCCTTGAGTCCCGGCGTCGCGTAGAACCGTTGAAGATATACAGCTGGTGTTGCAAATAGTTTTACTGAACGCGTAATTCCGCCATGCCACCACTGATCTTGATCTTCGATATACGTTGCATCCGACCATTTCACAACCTTGATCTGGACGCGGTTCTTACCCTTATTTAAAAATTTTGTAATATCAAAGTCGGCAGCAAGGCGTGAATCTTTCGCCATGCCAACTTCTACGCCATTGATGCTGAGGATTGCTACGGATTCAAAGCCACCAATCTGAAGAACGATGCGACTACCAGTCCAATCCCAAGGGACAACAAAATCCCGCTCATAGATTCCTGTTGGATTGAGCGCAGGTGAGAATGGCGGAAGTTCAGCGAAGGGCATCTGGATATTTGTATAGATGGGCTTATCCCAGAAGATATTGGAGGGCTCTTGCGCCGTCCAGAGACCAGGGACTGGGATCTTTCCCCAGATTTTGGTGGGAGCGGCATCAGGTGACTTCAATAGTTGGAAATCCCAGACATCATCGAGTGAGATGCACTCTTCATGATGAAGGTTGAGCATCGGCTCACGATTTACGGCAACGGTCTCAGGGCTATTCCAGTACTTCATTTCAATTCCTCGAGCCTTCTCAAAACTCTTCAGCGTAAGTTTTGTGGTGAAACTCTAGTGCCTCAAAGAATATCCCTCTAGTACTCTGCAACCATGATTACGCTGAAGAGTCAGAAGAGTTCACTCCTCTTTAAAGTCATTGACGGTCAACTCGTTATTGCACATTGGGGTAGCCCACTTGATGGCGGGGACGATATCGAGCAGATATCGCTCGCCACGACTCCGGCAATCTCTCACAGTAACTTCAACGAGATTATCGAGCGCGATGTGCTCCGTCAGCACTCTAAGGGCTTTCTAGGCCATCCATCTATCTCCGGCCACCGCGCTGGAAAGAGTTGGTCTCCGCATTTCACTCTCCTCTCTCATTCGCAGCAGGGTGAGACGTTGATCGCCGAGTTTGTTGATGCTGAAGCAAAGCTGGGGCTCCGTCAGACTTATGCCCTTAATTCGCAGGGCATCCTCTCGATCTCGGCCACCATCACAAATAACGGTTCAGATGACTACACATTGAACGAATTTCTCTATTGGCTGCCACTTGTGGATCGGGCGACTGAGACGATGGACTTCACAGGTCGCTGGTCGCATGAACGCCATCCTCAACGGCGCGAGATTATGTTCGGGCTCACAACGCGCGAGATGAGTGAAGGCCGTTCTAGCCACGATTACACGATTGCCCAACTTGCGATGACGCAAGGCGCTAACTTTTCTAGTGGCGAAGTTTGGTCACTCTCTGTCGCCTTCAGCGGTAACTCAGTTCACCACATTGAACGCCATGCACATGGCTTCAAATCTATTGGCGCCGGTGAACTTCTCCTTCCGGGCGAGATCACCATTGCACCAGGGGCGGCATTTGATATCTCTCCCGTCGTTGCTAACTACAGCAACGAGGGTATTGATGGCCTAAGCCATAACTTCCACGCATGGCAACGCTCTCGACCACATCATCCAACAAATATTCGGCCTCGCCCGGCGACGCTCAATATGTGGGAGGCGGTCTACTTCGATCACAGTATCGATCGCATCAAGGCGCTCGTTGATGTGGCAGCTGAAGTTGGCATTGAGCGCGTTGTTCTCGATGATGGCTGGTTCCACCTGCGCCGCCAAGATACGGCCGGACTCGGCGATTGGGTCATCGACCCAGAGGTATGGCCAGATGGCTTTGGCGAAATCATCTCTTACATCAACAGCAAAGGAATTGAGTTCGGACTCTGGTTTGAAGGTGAGATGGTTAACCCAGATTCAGATTTATATCGCGCCCACCCTGAGTGGATGTTGCAAGAAGGTAATCGCAAGATGCCACTCTCGCGCAACCAACTCGTTCTCGATCTCACGCATGAAGGTGCCTATAACCACGTGCTCGAGCAAGTCTCTGCGGTCCTCGCCGCAAATAACATCGCTTACATCAAATGGGACCATAACCGGATTTTGATTGATGCCGGACATCTTGGCCGCGCGGCGGTCCATAACCAGACGCTGGCGCTCTACCGACTATTTGATGAGTTGAAGCGTCGCCATCCAGGTCTAGAGATTGAGAGCTGTTCATCTGGCGGTGGCCGCATTGATCTTGGAATGATTGAACATGCTGATCGTTTCTGGACGAGCGATAATAATGATGCACTTGAACGTCAGACGATTCAACGTTGGACTTCTATCGCAATTGCTCCTGAATTACTCGGTACACATATCGGCCCAACAGTGGGACATCAGACTGGAAAGACAACGCAACTCTCCTTCCGTGCTATTAACGCTCTCTTTGGCCATGCCGGTATCGAATGGGATATCACTGAGACCACTGCGGAAGAGCGTGCCGTACTTAAATCATGGGTTGCGCTCTACAAAGCGAAGCGCAGTCTTCTTCATAGTGGAAAGTCAGTTCGCGTGGATCATGCAGAATCCACTGCATTTATCTACGGCGTTATCAGCGAAGATAAGTCTGAGGCGCTCTTCGCGTATATGCAGCACTTGATGTCCGTTGCAAACCATCCATCAAATATCTTGATCCCAGGTTTAGATCCAGATAAGAAGTACTTGGTGAAGATTCTTAAAGAGGTCGGCGAACCGCGTTATATGCAGATTGGCGATATTCGCTGGGGTAGCGGCGTGACTCTTACAGGAAGTGCACTCGCTCGTATCGGTCTCAAGCCTCCCATCCTCGCACCAGAGAATGGAATTTTGATCTCACTTACTCAGGTGTAAGTGCTCGCCATCAATCTCTAAATCAATATGAGAGACGATGATGAGAATCTTTGAGGTAAGAATCGTGAGAACGCGTTTTGCGATTCGTCGCGCCTGAAGTGCATCGAGATATTCAAAGGGTTCATCAAGGATAAAGATGGGCGTATGGCGAAGCAGTACCCGCGCCAATTTCAATCGCTGACGTTCACCGCCCGAGAAGTTGTGGCCAAATGGGCCGATGTGAGTATCGAGTCCATCAGGAAGTGAATGCACCAGATCAGCAAGCTCAACCACTTCGAGCATCTGCATAATCTCTCGATCGCCAAGATCCTCCCGAGCAATGCGCAAATTCTCTCGAATAGAGCTCTGGAAAAGGTGATCCCCCTGCAGTCCCACAGTTACCAGCTCAGGAGTAAGTTCTTGAAGTACCTCCCCATCTACTGATAACTCGCCAGAGAATGGCGCAAGCCCGCAGAGCGAATGCACGATGGAGCTCTTACCCACACCGCTCGGGGCAGAGATGATGATGGCTCTCTCACTCGTTGCAGTAAAGGTAATCGGTTGAATCTTTCCCATGAGGTGCGATGGGATAAAGCCGCTGACTGAGAATGAATCCACATGATTTAGTGGCTGTATTGGAATATCTTCAATGAGATCTGAGATCCCCTGATCAATCCGGTTAGCGCTTGAGAGAATCGCTGAGAGCTCAGCGAAGGCAATGGAGAGGCCGGTTGCTCCGTCAAAGATGGCGAGCGGCAGCAGTGCAATAACAGCGACATTGACTCCGGCTAAGCGATGATGAGCAAAGCCATCGGCCGCGAAGTAGAGCCCGATAATCACGCTGACTCCCGTTGAGAGCTGAAAGAGAAAATCACCGATGCCAGCGCTCATGGAAGACCTGCGCTCCACACCACTTAACTTCGATTGCAGAGCGCTTACCCGTGCCCGCGCCTCATCGGTACGATTAAAAATTATCGATTCCGGAAGAGAGTCGAAGGTGGAGATCAATGTTGCAAGCAGACTCTCTTGCACCTCGCTCTTCTCTTCACTGCGTGAGAGTTGGTAAGCAATCCAAGGAGCGACTGTTACAGAGGTAATGAAGATAGCCCCTATAACAATTCCGGCGCTTGGTAACAGGAAGTAGATAATTCCCACTCCGGATACGCCTGAGATCAGCGCAGATAGCCATGGAGAGATTGCCCGGATCCAGAGATCAAGGACTGTCTCTGTGTCAGTGACGGTGCGATAGAGAAGTGCACCGCGTTGAACTCCAAAGAACTCCGCCGGTAAGTGACGCTCAAAGCCTGCATACAGCGCGGAACGAATCTTCGTTTGAAGATTGAGAACTAGGCCGTGCTCTTGAAGTCTTCCGTAGTAGCGGAAGAATCCCCGTGAGAGACCGAAGAAACGAACAGCAACAATTGCAACCTCGAGAACGAGTACAGGTGGTTGCATCGATGCCATTGAGATAAGCCATGCGCTTGTTCCCAATAACCCTACTGACATTGCAAGGGCAATACCCGAAAGCGAAGCGGCTACAAGAAATCTGCCATTGATTGCTGAAGAGAGTCGCCGTAACTTCTTCATCGCGTCCCCCGCAATGTGATCTCATTTTCAGAGCTTGTGATGAGACCCGTTCGATGACTCGAAAAGAAAATTATCTTCTTTGGATCACTATTGCTTGTTAATAGCTCTTTAATGACAGTTTCTGATGCTTCATCTACGGATGCTGTTGGTTCATCAATGAGTAATACGTCGGCGTCTTTGTAAATCGCGCGAGCTAAGGCGAGTTTGCGCTTCTGTCCGTAAGAGAGAAAATCATTCATACTTCCGATCTGCGCAGTGACACCACCGGTTATAGAGCTTGCTGAGAGCGCAACGCGTTCGAGGAGCGCTTCCGCCTCGCTAGGAGTAGAAACTCCTAGGAATTCAATGATCGTTCCCTCTGACAGGTGCGGCTCTTGCGGTAGCCACGAGATGTGGGCGCGAAGTGATGGAAGAGCAATCTCTTGAAGCGGTATTGCCCCTGCCTCTGTTGTCACAAGAATCTCGCCCGAGGAGGGTCTCGTATAGCCAAGTAGGGCGGCAAAGAGCGTTGATTTTCCACTACCGGATGGGCCGACAAGGCTGTGTACCTTGCCGCGAGCGATTACGCCGGCCGGAATATGAACCGTCGCTCTTCCTTCGTACTCGAAGGTGAGATCACTCCATGAGAGAGCTTGAATCTCACCAATCTCTCGCCCAATAGTGAGATCTTCACCTTCGAGAATGGTGAAGATCTGATCCGAAACAGCAATGCCATCCTCGACATCGTGAAAGCGCGACGCAACTTGGCGGATAGGCCAGTAAACCTCTGGGGCGAGAATCAGGACGAGCAGACCCGTCCGAAGTTCCAATCCACCATGGACAAGACGAAGTCCGATGGAGACCGCGATAAGAGCAACAGAGAGCGTTGCAACAAGTTCAAGGGCGAGCGAAGAGAGGAAGGAGACCTTCAGAACGCTAAGCGTCTCGATTCGATATCGCTCACCAATCTTTTCAATATTCTTACTCTGTTTCTTAGATCTACCGAATACCTTCAGCGTCGTTACACCTTCAAGGAGGTCTAGAAAGTAGGTGCTGAGTTGGTGAAGGGTCTGCAACTTCTTCTCCGTTGCATCGCCGGTAAAGCGTCCAATCATGTAGCCAAATAGAGGGATGAGCGGCACGGTGCAGGCGATGATGAGGCCAGAGCGAAGGTCATAACGAACAATGGTGAGGCCAACAAAGAGAGGCAAGAACGTTGCAATAAAGAGTTGTGGCAGAAACTTTGTGAAGTAGCCATCTAAGTCATTAATGCCCCGCGTTAATAGAAGTGAGGTACTTGCACTTCCACGCGAATAGAGAGTCTGCAGGTTGCCATCAACGATTCGGCGAAATACTCCGTTGCGAAGTTCGGATCTAATCCGATTTGAGTAGGCCGCAGCAACGCTTTGATTAGCACCGAGAGCCAGGGCCTTAACAATGAATGCTGCAGCAAGAACCCCGATTGTTGAACGCTGCATCGATAGATCTGAATGATTGGTAAAGATTGCTACTAAGAGGCGAGAAAGTGTGAGTGCAATGAGAATCGTCGCTGCGGTAGTTATTGCAGCGATAACTACAGTGAGAATGAGAAATCCGCGGCTACTACGTGAGTAACGCAGTAACCGCGGATCGAAAGGCTTCATGGATGGATAGTATCCAAAACACCTGTCTCGGCATTTGCGATTTGAGATGGGTTGATGCGCTTTCGGAAGGTCCAATATGTCCAGCCTTGGTAGAGAAGGACAAACGGAGTTAAGAAGACTGCAACAACTGTCATCACCTTAAGTGTGTAATGCGTACTTGAGGCGTTGAAGATATTGAGTGAGGTATCTTCACCATTACTGCTTGGCATCACATTTGGATAAAGCGCCAAGAAGAGCGTGATGACCACAAATGCGGTTGTGATTGCTGAGTATAGAAATGCCCAACCCTCGCGCGCGCGGAAGTTTGAGTAGAGAGCTGCGAGCCAAGAGACCACAGCGATGGTTACTCCGCCAACAACCCAGCTTCTATGTGAGACAGAGACCAGAGTCCAAGCGAAGAAGAGGACTGCTAGGAGTGCGGTAAGCAGACCTGCCTGCTGACCCATTTTATTGGCGCGAACGCGGATCTCGCCCTCCGTCTTAAGTGCCAAGAAGTAAGCACCGTGGCTAATGAAGAGGAATAGCGTCGTAACGCCACCGAGAAGTGAGTATGGATTCAAGAGATTGAAGAAACCGCCTGAATACTCCATCGCACCAGCGGCAGACTTTGTAAGTGGAACACCACGAACAATGTTTGCGAATGCGACGCCCCAGAGAAGAGCTGGAAGGAGTGAGCTGATGGTGATGGCGATATCCCAACGTCCACGCCAACTCTCCTTTCCATACTTACTGCGGTACTCGAATGCGACACCGCGAACGATGAGCGATACGAGGATCAGGAAGAGTGGAAGGTAGAAGCCGGAGAAGAGCGTGGCATACCACTCAGGGAAGGCGGCAAATGTTGCACCACCTGCGACAAGTAGCCAGACCTCGTTACCGTCCCAGACGGGTCCGAGCGTTGTAAGAACTGCTCTCCGCTCCGCCTGGTTCTTGGAGACAAAGGGAAGGAGGATTCCGACGCCAAAATCGAAACCTTCAAGTACGAAGTAACCGACCCAAAGAACAGCGATGAGTAGGAACCAGAATGAATTAAGTGACATTTTTATCTACCCCGATTTCCTAGTAAGCCATCGTCAGTGGTTGGCCATCATTTGCATTGTTGCCTTCAACCGGCTTACCAACGCCAACACGAATGGTGCGGACCATTAAACCGAATTCAATGACGGCGAGAACGCCGTAGAGAAGAGTGAAAGCAATCATTGTGAAGGCGACGTTTCCTGCACTTACTGTTGGGCTCACGCCATCAGCGGTCTTCATCAATCCGAAGACAACCCAAGGTTGGCGAGCGCTCTCTGTGAAGATCCATCCAAAAGATGTTCCCAAGAGCGGCAAGAATGGAAGTGCACGGAGTGAGAGATGCATGAACTTGCTCTCAGGCAGACTGCCACCCTTGCGCATTCGCCAGAGAAGGAAGAGAGCTAATAGCGCTGCAAGGGCACCAAAGCCAATCATCAATCGGAAAGACCAATAAGCAAGTGGAATATTTGGCTTGTAGTTACCCTCACCGTATTTGGTGACATATTCCTTCTGAAGATCGTTAACGCCCTCTACTACGCCATTGAAATTACCGGTTGACATAAAGGAGAGAACTGATGGAAGGCCAATCTGGAAGACCGGACGGCTGCCATCAAGTGTGCCAATTGTGAAGAGTGAGAACGGAGCATTTGCCTTAGTTTCATAGAGCGACTCAGCTGCGGCCATCTTCATTGGCTGCTGCTGAACCATCACACGGGAGGTGTAGTCACCAGAGATTGCGATGAAGACGAAGGAGATGATGATTGTTACCAGTCCCATCTTCAGCACAGGTTGTGCAACATCCACATCGCGCTTCTTGAGAATCATCCAGCCGGCAATACCGGCGAAGAGTGAACCAGCGACTAAGAATGCTGATGGGATGGTGTGAAAGAAGGCAGATACTGCCGTCTTCTGTGTCAGAACGGCGACGATGCTCTTTAGCTCAGCGCGGGTTCCGTTTGCACTCATTCCATAACCGGTTGGGTGCTGCATGAAGGCATTTGCTGCCAAGATGAAGTATGCGGAGAGAAGTGTTCCAAGTGATGCAATCCAGATTGTTGCAAGGTGCATCTTCTTAGAGAGGCGATCCCAGCCAAAGATCCAGAGGCCAAGGAATGTGGACTCCATAAAGAATGCGAGGAGTCCTTCCATTGCTAGCGGTGCACCGAAGATATCTCCAACGAAGCGGCTATACGACGACCAGTTCATACCGAACTGGAACTCCTGCACGATTCCTGTAACAACGCCGATAGCGAAATTAATAAGGAATAGCTTGCCGAAGAACTTAGTCGCCTTCAGGTACTTATCTTTATTAGTCCGATACCAAGCTGTCTGCAGACCAGCAACGAGGAAGCCCGAGCCAATGGTGATAGGTACGAAGATGAAGTGATAAACGGTGGTGATGGCGAATTGCCATCTGGCTAGATCAAGTGCGTTCATATTTTCTCTCCTTTAAACGCTTTAAAGATGAGCCAATTTTCTCACTGTTCTCAGTGTTTTATATGGCTCAATAAGGAAAATATATGTGGGCTTTCCCATAATACTTTCAGGATTTAAGAGTGCCAGCCCTCAGCACATCCTTGATTAATCTAGAATGCACGTATGAAGCGATCAGCGAGACGATTCTTTGACGCCATCGTCAAACTCTTTACTGATCGCGCTATCTGGGTTCGCCAAATTGCAGTCGCTGCCATTGCTGCAGCTGTTGCTTGGCAGGTGGGTGACCTCTGGATCTCTCACGGTGGCCTCGTTGCAGCAATCGTCTGTAGCTTGAGTATTCGTATCTCACTTTACAAATCTGTGCGTGAAGGATTTGGTCAAATCATTGGAACCGCAATTGGTGCCGGTGTGGCCCTCTTCTGCGTCTGGCTCTTTAACTTTGGCATAGTCGCTGTCGGAATCACTGTCCTTCTCTGCTCTGTCGTTGCCCGTGGACTTCACCTGGGTGAGGTTGCCTCGGTGAACGTTCCGGTCACTGCGCTCATCGTTATTGGCCCTGGGTTAAATGAGAGCACTGCGCTGCACCGTCTGCTATCAACGCTACTGGGTGCCGGCGTCGCCATTATTTTCTCTTACTTCTCGCATGCTAAACGCCCCGAAGGTCGCACAATAGATCGCATTAAATCTTTGGGCACAAAATCCGCAGAACTCTTGGGCGAGATGGCGGAGGGCGTTGCTGCTGGCTACACGCAACTGGACGCTGGTCGATGGTTATCGAAGGCGCGAGTACTTATCGAAGAGATTCCTAATGTTCGCTCTCAGGCGCTTGAAGCGAAGAACTACGCACGTTGGTCTCCGCTAGATAACCTTGAACGCGCAGAAGAGTTGTATATAAGTGGTGTTGCTATCGAGCACACGGTAGTCCAAGTACGCACTATGGCACGCTCACTCTTTGATGCTGCCGTGGATGAGAAGAATTTCATCTCGCAGAATAGAGATGTTGCATTAGCAATTTCTTCTACAAGTTATGCGATTGAGCGAAAGATTGCCACGATTGGTGATGAGAGCTCAGGGTTGCCAGTGGAGACCTTTGCAAATGAACTGCGATTAGCTGGAAGCATTTTGGCACGCCAGCTGATCGAGTCAGCAGAGCGAGTCGACCAAGAGCAACTCGTACGCGCAATTAGTCTTGTGGCTAATATCGAACGAATCGCGGACTCTCTTGATGAGAGCTCTCCCGCGCTCATTGATGTGAAGACACCCGATGAACCATCTGGGCAGAGAGTGCTCCGAGTTTCTACCCTGGAACAGAGCTCTCGCCTTGGCAATAAGGCGCTCCGCTTTATCCGGTTCGTACGAGGAAAATAGGAATTCGCTTACTTTCCTTTTAATTCTCACAAACCTTTCACAATATCTCTGCGTTGAATACTCAGTATGCAAAGAGCCAAGAAAGTGAGCCCATTAGGCACATCGGGGGCGAGCGCTATGAGAGAGCATCAGCCCGATCCGATCACCACCCTGATTGAGACGAGAAAGAGATTGGTCTTAGAGAAGGCAATCTGGGCGCTTCAAAATTGTGAGCTTCGGGAGATATCTCGAGTGGCACATGAGATGGGCGGCGCAATTGC
>CAINVP010000010.1 GCA_903854185.1 uncultured Actinomycetes bacterium | reverse complement strand
CAATCGCGATCATCGTATGGACCGGAGAGAAGGGTCTGAACTTCGAGCTCCCGAATCTCCTTGGAAACATTATCGAGTTCTTTGCCTGCATCTTCTAGCGCCGAAGCATCGTTCTCTTCTTGAGCCAATTCAACAAGTAGTGGCACATCTTCTAAGCGCCGGCGAATGTTGTTCGACTTATTAAGGGTTGCTTGAACGCGGGATAGCTTGCTCGTGACTACTTGAGCTTTAGCAGGATCGTTCCAAAGGTCAGGCGCACTGGCTTCGGCTTCAAGGGTGGCGAAGTCCGCATTGAGCTTTGGTAGATCTAGCACTGCTTCGATGGCCGACAATGTGACTCTGAGGGCTTTTACCTCTTCATCGAATTCTCTTGCGGCCATGGGTTAAGGATATAGCCAGCCGAAGACTTGAAGAAATTAATCGTACGGTGTCTGAAATTCGACGTGTTGGTTGCATAGCGACACTCTCGATGGATCCAACGTGATGCCTAAAATGCGCATCTTTTGATAGATGGGGCACTATCGATTTGTTGCAAAATCTAGGAAACACCAATGCTCCACACGCCGACGCAGTTGCCAGTTCTCAATTCTCAATTCTCAATTCTCAATTCTCAATTCTCAATCTTGCACTAACTCATTGCTGCTCATTTCAAATTCCGAACATTTTCGATAATTGCCATCGCTATTGAGTCTTAGGTAGCTTCTAAGCTTTAGGGACAATGCTCGCAGCCGAAGAAACAGCCTGTATTTCGAATATTCCACCAAAGGCAGAACGAAGTATCGGAAAGTCCACAATTGGTTTGATTGTCGACTTTAGCGATAGGGCAACTTCACTCCCATTGCAGGAAGCCTGATCTATTTCTATTGCAGTATTTCTCAGTAGGGATACGCTAACCGTTCTTTGAATCGATGCTAAAGCTGCAGAACAGTCCAAGGGAACGGCATTAGTTCCGGCAGTATTCAAATTTGAGGTGTAATAGTCCGGGAGTGAAATCTCATGAGCTGCTCGTTGAGTGGCTTCCTCTGAAATTTGCTGCAATTCTCGCTTAGCGAGAAATGCATCCGAAAGGTCTATCACCCCAAAAGCCAAAGTCAACGCCAGCACTGCAAGTCCGATGATCAAAACCGAAATTGAGCCATTCTCGTCAGCCGAAAAATTATGAATTAAGCCTCGGGCGAAGAATCTGTTCCGCGATTTATGTTTCCAAGTATTTAACGCCATTGATCAACTGTCTCGACCGTGCTAGCCCGAGCTACTTCGCCTCGCCCTGCTTGTGAAAGTGAAACTGAGACTCTCACAACGCCACCTGGAGTAAGGCAAGGGTCGCTACTACATGAGATCTCAATGGTGGAATTGATTGACATCTGGTGTCGATTGAAAACCTCGCTATTGAACACTCCCTCGATTGCACTAATCCTTGCCTGCGCATTTTGCTCGTCAGAACTCGTAACATAAGCGCGCGCGACTTGTCGCGAAAAGTTCCTCGCCTCGAAATTTACTGAACTAGCGCCATCAACTGCGACCAGGTAAATGGCAATGGGGAGAAAAAGTGGAATTCCAAGGGCAATGAGCTCGACTGTCGCACTTCCCCTTTCAGCCCGGAGAAACTCCCATCCCCCTCGCGAAAATTTTTTCCTTGGAGAATCGCAGCCCGTCCCGAACAACGGATGGAAGTAGGCCCGGATCATTGATTCTCATCGACGGAAATGCCCACAGCAGATATGGAGGGTTGCCCTAGTAATAGTGGAGAGAGTGGGATGACTGATTCAGTTCGCCGTCCAATAATCACCGCTCCCCCTCCAGGCAGCGGCCTCTTGGTTGCACCATCGAATGGGCTATTTGCGCCATAGAGCGCCGTGCGGGATATATCCCCTTGGACTTGATTCGCTAGTGCATTGTGTTGAATTACCGCGCTTGCAATCTGAAGAATACTTAAGAAGAGAATGACGAGCGGGACAATCACCAAGGTGCTCTCGACAACCCCGGATTCATCATGCAAAAAATTTTGAAGTTCAATATGAATCTTTCGCACAGCACATTTATAGGGCTTCAAGGAGGTCATCGCACAGTATTCATCGAATCCAGTGAGTTACGGAGGAGCTGCGAAAGTCGCGGTTCTGCAATTGCCCAAATTGCAGTCACTAGGCCGGTCGTCATCAACACAACTAAGACCCAGCCCGGTACATCGCCTCGTTCGTCCGCGAGAATGGTTCGAGAAACGATTCGAAAATTCTCGGCAATGCTTGCCACTTGAATTTTCAAAGTAACCATTTTGCGCAGGTAAATATCACGGAGCGCACTCGCCCATTCTTCTGCCATCGCGTCGGTTCTTGGCGCAGTTGAGATTGCCGGCGCAGTTGAGATTGCCGGCGCAGTTGAGATTGCCGGAGCACTTTCCCTCGTTCGTACAATTTCGCTTATTAGCATGATTCCCCCTAGTTAGTGCCTGAAATATTTTGAAGCTTTTTAAAAACGATTTCTATCCGATTGCAATTTATTACGAATAGTCCATCGCCCAATTTTTTCGTCCACAACTTTCCCGTATAAACAGGTTGCAACGAACTAACCACTAATGCTTGCCCCCAACGTGACAAAGGATGGCCAGAGAGCAAAGAGGATAGAAACCGGCAGGATGAGAAATACGATTGGAATCATGAGGGCAATTTCTGCACGTCCGCCACTCTTGATAAGCGCATGATTTGCAGACGTCCTTGCCTCCGTAACCTGGCTTTGTAGAACTTCTACCAGAGGCGAACCGCGTTGGACTGCGACAATTAAGGAGTCGCAAAAGCGCTTAAAGTTGTTTGAGCGCGACTGGGCCGATGCTGTCTCAAGGGAGTTCAAAAGACCTTGCCCGTTTCTTAATTCCTCCGCAATTCTGCAAAGACTCTCACTCAACCGACCATGAGATCGTTCAGCTACGCGGACTAGTGCAGAGCTTGGGCTCTCACCAGCAGCGATCAAGATTGCTAATAGTTCAACTACGGCCGGAAATTCCGCCTCCTGCATCGAAGCTGTCTTAACTGAATCCCGTTCAGATTCCTTTCCCTTCCACCGATGTAAGGCGTAGCATCCAGCCGCCAAGGCGAGAATTAACGGCAGTGGTAATCCCAGTGAGACGAGCAAAATTGAAGCCGAGGAAACGATCGCCACAGATAGGTCGCGTGCTTTCACCCCTCTGAGAAATCCAGTTCGAATACGATTTCGATCAATTTCTATTTCAGGTAATCCGAAATAGGTGGCTCGAAATTCCTCGTGAAAGCCCAATAGCGGATCCCGACTCTCATCAAGAATCAAATATTGCGCGTAGAGAAGAAACGGGGAGAGAAAGACCAAAATCCAAAAATGTAGCGCCATTATGAAAACACCCTGGGTGTTGCTGGAACTCGCCCTACCCGTTTCATCCAGAAGTACCCACCGATCGTGGAACCCGCTCCGATGCTGAGCACCGCAACTCCTGAAGAAGTTGAATAGGCCTGAACCGTACTCGATTTCGTGGAAAGCAGAAGTAGCAGCAACCATGGAGCAACGGCAGCCAAAATGGCAGAGTTTCTAATCCAATCCTGCTTCGCCTTGATCTCCTCCCGTAGCCCAAGGTTTGTTCGGATGTATCCGCTGAGGGTGCGCAAAGTTGTTGAAATTTCGCGACTGCCCGCAGAAAGAGAGAATTCCAAAACTTCACATACTTGATCACAGGTGGACGATTCAAAGTGCGCCTTCATCAGGCTAAAGATCTCTCGCACATCAGAGCCATTGTTCAGCAATTTCGAACACTCCAAATAAAATGACTTCGTCTTGACCGGCCCTCTTATCGATAGATCTGAAATTGTTTGCGCGACCGACAT
>CAINVP010000009.1 GCA_903854185.1 uncultured Actinomycetes bacterium | reverse complement strand
TCGCGAACCCGGGTCATCAAGAAGATGTTGTAATCGATGCCGAGCGCCACCAAGAAGATGAAGGCGAAGAGCGGATAACCGGAATCTTCACCCTTGAAGTGGAAGATGTGGTGGAAGACCAACGAGCAAGCGCCAAGTGTTGCAACGTAGGAGAGAACCACCGTCACTAGCAACATAATTGCAGCCAAAATGCTTCGTAGGAGAAGTCCAAGAATGACTGCAATGATCAAAAGAACAATTGGAATGATTACCGCTTGATCACGCTTCGCCGCTTGGTGTGTGTCGTAGTAAACCGCAGAGGTTCCACCGACAAGGCTTGCAGGATCGATCGCGTGAACGGTCGCGCGGATACCAGGAATTGCATTTGCGGCTTCATTGGAGTCAGCAGCGCTTGAGAGAGTCATATCTAAGATTGCATGACCACCAATTTGCGAGGCGGTCACTACAGATGCGACACCGGAAATCTTTTGGAGTGCAGCTGTTGCTTCCGCCGCCTTCTCACTCACGATATACACCTCAGTTGGCTGCCCTTGACCAGCCGGGAAGTACTTAGCTGCAAGGTCCTGGCCAACGACAGACTCAGGCTTCTTGGTAAAGCTGTCAGACGTTGAGACGCCGCCCGCTTTTAAAGTACCAATGAATGCAGCAAAGATGACAAGTAGCAGCGTTGTTGCAACGAGATACTTTCGTGGTGACTTCTCGGTTGATAGCGCCACCTTTGACCAGACGCCGGAGAGCTTCTCATCCTCTCCCCCAACCCGTGGAATACGCGGCCAGAAGACCCAGCGACCAAAGAGAACGAGAAGGGCCGGCAAGAAGGTAAGGATGGTGACAACAGCACAAGCAACGCCAATCGCTCCCACTGGTCCAAGGCCCTTATTGTTTTGAAGTGAGGCGAGCAAGAGCACCAAAAGTCCGATAGAGACTGTGCTGCCCGAAGCGATGATTGGCTCAGCCACACCCCTGAGTGCTGCACGCATCGCAGTCACGCGTGACTCATTGTGATGGAGCTCTTCTCGATAACGAGCAATAAGCAATAGCGCATAATCCGTCGCGGCACCCAGTACGAGTACAGAGAGAATTCCTTGTGAGGCGCCATCCAAAGTAATGATGTTGTGCTTCGCTAATTCATAAATGATTGCACCGGCAAAGGTGAGTGCTGTACCTGCGGCAAAGAGCGGCAAGATCCAGAGTATTGGCGAGCGATAGACGATGATAAGAATGAGAGCGACGACGCCTCCCGTTGTAAGCAGCAGACTGGAGTCAAGCGAACCGAATGCACTAAAGAGATCCGCAATCAGCGCAGCAAATCCTGTTACATGCCGGGTGAAACCATTTGCAGTGGCGAACTGCTGCGTGTAGTAGCGAATCGCATCTGTTACCGCGGGAAGTGCCGGTTTCTTATTTGAAAGGTTTGCTGCAGTCTTTGATGAGTCAAAGGGAATGGAGGCAAGAATCGCCTGCTTATTCTGGGAAGGGAAGGCAACGAGCGGGATACGTGGGGTGAGGAAGTCTCCAATTGTACCGGTGACGCCAGCTACCGCCTTGCCCTTGATGTCCACGAGTGGCTTCGATGGGATTGTCTGTAGGTAGGCATTGACCTTTGCCACGTTTGCATCTGAGCCATCGCCAATGAAAAGAACAAGTTCGGGCAGGCTGAGATTCTGACCCTGCGTGAATGCCTTAGTCGCTGCCGTGAACTTCTCTGACTCAACTGAGGCTGGCAAGAACTTTGAGTTGTCGTTCTTCTGGACTGTGGAGAGTTGGCCGAAGAGAGAACCGGTGACCGATGAGATCATCATCCAGGTAAAGACTGAGAGGACCGCAATCCAGATGCCCTTGCGAGCAGTTCTATCCGTTGGGGTTAACTCAGTTGTGCGCTTATTTTTGGAAAAAATCATCTAACTCCGCCTTCGTAGTCTCTTTTTAGGGTCGGTAACCGGGTTAGTTTATCGATACCCCCTGCCTAAACCCTGCTTTTCGCCTTCTCGCCCCGAGCCAATTACTCTTATGGCATGACCCCCCGAGTGGCTGCAGCAATCTCCCTTAAATCTATGGGGCTGGTTGAGTACCAAGAGGCCCTAGCCAGTCAGCGCTTAATTCACGCGCAGGTCGCCGAGGGCACACGCCCCAACACCTTAATTCTCCTTGAGCACCCGTCGGTCTATACCGCCGGTCGCCGCACTGAGATACACGAACGTCCCATCGATGGAACTCCAGTCATCGACGTCGATCGCGGCGGCAAGATTACTTGGCATGGCGTAGGTCAGATCGTTGGTTACCCCATAGTAAAACTCATCAATCGAAATGATGTTGTCGGATTCGTTCGCGAGATTGAAACTGCCCTGATTGCCGTCTGCCAAGAGTTTGGCATTGCGGCGGAACGCTATTGCGAGAGATCTGGGGTATGGATTCGTGACACTGACGGCGACCGAAAAATCGCAGCGATTGGTATACGCGTCGCAAAAGGTGTAACGATGCACGGCTTTGCTCTGAATGTTGATCCGGATATCTCATTCTTTGACCGAATCGTTCCGTGCGGAATCGCAGATGCCGGAGTTACCTCAATGTCGAGAGAGCTCGGTCGCACAGTAACAATTGAAGAAGTCACACCAGTAATTGAAAAACATCTCTATGAAGCGTTAGCGAGGGTAGCTCAATGACATCTATCGCACCTGAGGGTCGCAAGCTTCTACGTATTGAAGCTCGCAATGCACAGACTCCTATTGAACGAAAGCCGGAGTGGATTAAGACCCGAGCAAATATGGGACCTGAGTACACGCATCTTCGCTCACTCGTAAAGTCCGAGGGTTTGCACACTGTCTGCCAAGAGGCAGCGTGTCCGAATATCTTCGAGTGCTGGGAAGATAAAGAAGCTACTTTTCTCATCGGCGGTGAGCGTTGTACTCGTCGATGCGATTTCTGCAACATTGACACCGGTAAACCTGAGCCAGTTGATCGTGATGAACCGCGTCGGGTCGCAGAATCCGTTCGGACCATGGGATTGAAGTACGCCACCATCACCGGTGTAACACGGGATGACCTTGAAGATGAAGGTACCTGGCTTTACGCCGAAACCATTCGCCAAGTTCACGCTCTCAACCCGGGCACTGGCGTAGAAATGCTTGCACCGGATTTCAGCGGTAAGCCAGAGTTGCTGAACATCGTCTTTGAAACTCGCCCAGAAGTATTTGCGCATAACCTTGAGACCGTTCCTCGTATCTTTAAAGAGATCCGCCCCGCCTTTCGCTATGACCGTTCATTAGATGTTATTAGTCAGGCCCGCGCCTACGGTTTGATTACGAAATCAAATCTCATTCTGGGCATGGGCGAGAGTCGCGAGGAAGTTTCGCAAGCACTTCTCGATCTCCATTCCGCTGGTTGTGACTTGCTCACAATTACCCAGTACTTACGTCCAACCGCAAAGCACCATCCGGTAATGCGTTGGGTCAAGCCAGAAGAGTTCGTCGAACTCAACGATGAGGCGCTCTCCATTGGTTTCTCCGGCGTCATGAGCGGACCGCTTGTGCGCTCTAGCTACAGAGCCGGACGTCTCTATAAGCAAGCACAAGAACGGCGCGAATCGGCGGAGATTAAGTAATGGCGGATCACGTCTATCCCCCAGTCGTTATAGCCCTGAAGACTCTGTGGCGCGCCATGGGCTTACGCTTTGATTTTCGCGGCCAAGAGAATCTTCCCAAGCTCGGCGAAGGCGGCGCAGTGTTGGCCATCAACCACATTGGTTATCTAGATTTCGCGCTTGCCGGCACGGCTGCCCTCCCGATGAAGCGTTACATCCGTTTCATGGCGAAGAGTGAGATCTTTGATAACCCCATCTCCGGACCCCTGATGCGCGGAATGCATCACATCAGCGTGAACCGAGAAGCTGGTTCTACCTCTCTCGTTGCAGCGCTTCGCGCACTTCGTGCCGGTGAGATTGTAGGAATTTTTCCAGAGGCAACTATCTCGCGCTCCTTCGAAGTGAAGAAGTTGAAATCTGGCGCAGTCCGGTTAGCACAAGGCGCAGGAGTACCTGTTATCCCCGTGGCAATTTGGGGAAGCCAGCGCATTTATACAAAAGGGCACAAAAAACATTTCGGCCGAAATCGAATTCCGGTATCCGTCACATTTGGTGAGCCGATTACCGTTCCGAAAGGAGCCGACATTCTGTTGGCGGAAGAGGATTTGCGGCAACGACTCATTACGCTTCTGACAAAAGTTCAGAGCGATTATCCGGATTCACACCGGGGTCAATGGTGGGCGCCAGCTCGCCTCGGTGGTACCGCTATGTCGCTAGAAGAAGCAGAAATAGAATCTGCACGAGTTCGACAAGCACGTTTGGCCAAGTTGGAAGCAAAGAAGCAGAAGAAGGAGAAGAAGTAAATGGCACTATTTAAGAGATCCAAAAAGGCTGCTCCGGTTGCTACTACACCCGAGAAGCAATCTCAGATGGCTGTACTCAAGGATGCATTTGCGTTAACTAAGCGCGAAAAGCCCGCCTCACTCCTTTACTGCGCTCTCGCCTTCTTGCTGACTTGGGCAGCGGGAATCGCCTTTGGGTTTTCGTTAGGTCATCCCATCTATCTTGGAATTCTCTCGCTTCCACTTGGTTTTATCGTCGCATTCTTTATGTTCACTCGTTTTGCTAACTCAGCTGCGTTTGCTTCAATCGAGAATACCCTCGGAGCTGGTGCCAGCGTATTGATGGGAATCCGCCGCGGCGTCAGCACGACTCCTGCCGTCAATGTGAATCGCAACCAAGATATGGTGCACCGAAGCGTTTCACGCGCTGGCGTAATCCTCGTTGGTGAAGGCGGACATGCAGTCCGTCAGATGATTGCCGATGAGAAGAAGAAATCTGAACGTTTCGTTCCAGGAGTACCAATTTTCGAAATAATCGTCGGCAAAGAAGATGGCCAGGTTCCCATTCGCAAACTTCAGAAGAAGGTAAAGAAGCTACCTAAGAAGTTATCCGCCAATCAGATGCGCGAAGTTCGTAACCGTCTCAAGGCAATCGGCGGAATGTCTATGCCAATTCCCCAGGGACCACTTCCCAAGGGCGCAAAGCTCCCCCGCCGTTAACGCCTGATTTAGGCTGAGATAAGTTTCACGACTTCCGTCCCAGCCAAGATGTCATGATAACCGCGGCCGCCTTTTGTGATGAGTGCCGGGATGACAAGGCAAATACCAACTGTGCGGATGAGCACCTGCTTGATCCCTGGTTTCGCGCCGGTCTCGAAATCAACTACTCGAAGCTTGAGTGGGAGTTGTCCAAAAGAGGCGCCAGCAAGATAGGTCATTAGCCCAACTTCAAAGCCAAAGACCCCAAGATTTGCGAAGTTGTCACCCAGGGTTGGGCCGGGAGCGATGTAGGCCGAAATCGGCAGCGCAATGAGAACCCAATCAATCATGAGAGCTGCGAAGCGACGACCAAAGGTTGCTGGAATTGACATGCCTCAAGGTTACTCGACCCCTCCATCCTGGTTACTCGTAACATGTTTGTAACATCTTTTTTATGCTCAATTCACCCCCGTGCCATACGATTCCGTCATATCTCGGGCTCGGTGATGCGCCCAAAGACGCCTGCAACCCTCTCAGTAATGGAGCAGCATGTTTAAGAACTCAACCGAAATCTTTGATTTCATCAAGAAGAACGATGTCAAGTTAATCGATGTCCGCTTCACTGATCTTCCAGGAATTCAGCACCACTTCAACGTCCCAGTGGAATCTTTCGATGAGGCTGTCTTCACTGATGGACTTATGTTCGATGGTTCATCCATCCGCGGATTCCAGTCCATTCATGAATCCGATATGAAATTGCTTCCAGTTCCAGAGTCAGCGTTCATGGATCCATTCCGTGATGAGAAGACGCTCGTCATCATCTTCTCTGTGCACAACCCACATGACAACACGCCTTACTCGCGCGACCCTCGTGGAGTAGTGGCGAAGGCAGTTGAATACCTTCGTTCCACCGGAATTGCTGATACCGCGTTCTTTGCACCTGAGGCCGAGTTCTACGTCTTTGATTCAGTCCGCTTTGAGACTGGAATCAACAAGGCAGTTCATGAGATTGCATCCTATGAGGGCGCATGGAATACCGGTGTTGAAGCTGATGCCGATGGCACACCAAATCGTGGTTATCGCACACGCGTTAAGGGTGGCTACTTCCCGGTCTCACCAACTGATCAATACGCAGATCTTCGCGACAAGATGGTCATGGAACTCGGTCGCGCCGGACTTCTCGTAGAGCGTTCACACCATGAGGTCGGAACTGCTGGACAGATGGAGATCAACTACCGCTTCTCAGATATCTTGCACGCTGGTGATGATGTAATGAAATTCAAGTACATCATTCGCAACGTCGCTTGGGAAGGCGGAAAGACCGCAACATTTATGCCAAAGCCACTCTTCGGAGATAATGGTTCCGGTATGCACGTTCACCAATCACTCTGGAAGGATGGCAAGCCACTCTTCTTTGGTGAGGGTTACGGCGATCTCTCTGATATGGCACGTTGGTATATCGGAGGACTCTTGAAGCACGCTCCATCACTTCTTGCTTTCACCAACCCAACAGTCAACTCTTACCGTCGACTCGTGCCAGGCTATGAAGCACCAGTAAACCTCGTTTACTCAGCTCGTAACCGCTCAGCATGTATCCGTATCCCAATCACTGGTTCAAATCCAAAGGCGAAGCGCATCGAGTTCCGTTGCCCAGATCCATCATCGAACCCATACCTCGCATTTGCAGCAATGCTCATGGCTGGTATCGACGGAATCTTGAACAAGATCGAGCCACCTGCACCAGTTGATAAGGATCTCTACGAACTCGAAGGTGCAGAAGCTGCAGCAATTCCTCAGGTTCCGGGCTCACTTGAAGCTGTACTCAATAACCTTGAAAAAGATCATGACTTCCTTCTCAAGGGTGGAGTATTTGCTCCTGATCTCATCTCCACTTGGATTGATTTCAAGCGAAAGAGCGAAGTTGATTATGTTCGCCTACGTCCGCATCCAGCAGAGTTTGAGCTCTACTACGACATCTAAGTCGTTAACTCGTATGGAAAGCCCCGAAGCGATTCGGGGCTTTCTTCTTTCTCCAAGTAAACTCTTCACATGAGCAACCTCGCCGGCTTATCGGCCTTCGCCTTCGGCCTCCAGGCCTTCGTAACCCTCTTGGTGATCCTCGATCCACCGGGAGCGACTCCGATTTTTCTCGCCCTCGTTGCCGGTCGCACTCAGAAGGAGCGAGTCCGTCTTGCCTGGCAGGGTGCCGGTGTCTCGTTGCTCGTCATCGTCACTTTCGCACTTTTCGGCAAGTTCATCCTCAACTATCTCCACGTATCCTTCAATGCGCTCCAAGGCGCTGGTGGCCTATTGATGCTCCTGATCGCCCTCGAATTACTCACCGGCAAAGATAGCGGCAGTGATTCTGAGAGCAAAGATGTCAATGTCGCACTGGTCCCGCTAGGAACTCCGTTGCTCGCGGGTCCAGGAGCTATCGTCACGACGATGCTCTATGTTCAATATGCGCATACAACACAGATGAAATTGGCTGTTGCCGCTGCCATTATCGCGACACATCTCATAATCGGTCTTACGCTGATGTTCTCAACGAAAATTCTCGGCATGATTAAAGAATCAGGCGTCACTCTCATGGCCCGTGTGGCAGGACTACTTCTTGGAGCGATTGCAGTTGAAATGGTGGTCACCTCAATTAAAGGATTCTTTAATCTCGCGTAACTCGTGAGAGACTTACCAAATGATTGCTACCCAGAGTGTTGAATTACGTGCTGGGGCGAGACTCCTAGTAAAAGATGTCGCAGTACGCATCAACCACGGAGATCGAATCGGATTTGTAGGACGTAATGGTGCGGGCAAGTCCACTCTTGCGAAAGTTCTCGCTGGTGAGACCCTTCCCGCAGGCGGACAGGTAACTCGCACCGGTTCAATTGGTTACCTCCCCCAAGATCCGCGAACTGGCGATCAAGAAGAGACCGTTATCAATCGAATCCTCTCCGCTCGCGGCCTTGACCTCATTCATACGCGAATGCAGAAGGTCGAAGAAGAGATGGCGAACGCGACTCCTGAGGAACTTGAAAAAGTTCTCGATCGTTATTCTCGCGTACAAGCAGAGTTCGATACTGCCGGTGGCTACTCCGCTCAAGCAGAAGCAGAATCCATTGCTACAAACCTCGGGTTACCAGAGCGCATATTTGAAAATTCACTTGAAGGCCTCTCCGGAGGACAGCGCCGTCGCGTTGAACTCGCCCGCCTACTTTTTAGCGGTTCCGAGACTTTGATCCTCGATGAGCCGACTAACCACCTCGATGCAGATTCCATCATCTGGCTCCGGGAATACCTCATGCGGTACTCCGGTGGTCTGGTCATCATCTCGCACGATGTACAACTCATTGAGACCGTTGTGAATAAGGTCTTTTATATTGATGGAAACCGAAATGTGATTGACGTGTACAACATGGGCTGGAAGAAATATCTCCAGCAACGTGAGGACGATGAGCACCGTAGGAAGAAGGAGCGCGCAAACGCTGAGAAGAAGGCGGCCATTCTTGCAAAGCAGGGCGAGAAGATGCGCGCAAAGGCATCGAAGGCAGTGGCCGCGCAGAATATGCTCAAGCGTGCCGACAAATTACTTAGTGGCCTTGAAGATGTCCGCAAGAGTGACAAAGTGGCAAACCTTCGCTTCCCTACCCCTGCACCATGTGGCAAGACCCCGCTCATGGCACATGCGCTCTCAAAATCTTATGGTTCACTCGAAATCTTTACCGATGTTGACCTCGCGATTGATCGCGGTTCACGTGTAGTTATCCTCGGTCTCAACGGTGCGGGCAAGACCACTCTTCTCAAGATGCTTGCGGGCGTTCTAGAGTCAGATACCGGTGAGGTTGAGCCTGGTCACGGTGCAAAACTTGGTTACTACGCACAGGAGCATGAGTCGCTCGATTTCGAACGTTCCGTTCTCGAAAATATGATCTCCTCTGGCGAGAATATTTCCGAGCAGCACGCACGCCAAGTACTCGGCTCATTCTTATTCTCAGGCGATGATGTTCAGAAGCCGGTGAAAGTTTTATCTGGTGGCGAACGAACCCGACTAGCTCTGGCAACGCTCGTTGTTGGATCGGCGAATGTGCTATTGCTCGACGAGCCTACAAATAACTTGGACCCAGCTTCGCGTGATGAAATTCTTGGCGCACTTACTGAATATCAAGGCGCAGTAATCCTGGTCTCTCACGATGAGGGCGCGGTCAAGGCGCTCAAACCTGAGCGAGTACTCCTCCTCCCAGATGGTGATGAAGATATCTGGAAGGACGAATACTTCGACCTAATCTCGCTAGAGTAAGTACAGAGCAGGTTTACGCTCTTAGCGCTGCAGCAAACTCGCGGAAATCCTCAACGAGAATCTCCATTTCGCGCTCGGTGTGAGCCAAGCTGACCAGCCACTGCTCGTCAAGTCCCGGAGGCGTGATGATTCCGCGGTTGAGTGACCAGAGCCAAGAGAGTTCGGCTACGTCGAAATCTGTCGCCTTGTAGTCGCGATAGTTACGGACTGGATCGATGGACCACGTGATGCAGCCCTTGATTCCAAAGCCGACGACGTGGGCTGGAAGTTCATACTGATCGATGATGTCACCAATCTGATTGAGCGCCCAAAGGTTGAGGCGTTCTGCCTCCCCTAACGTCTCTTCCGT
>CAINVP010000008.1 GCA_903854185.1 uncultured Actinomycetes bacterium | reverse complement strand
TGTCTCACAAGATGGCTCACGTGGAGCCCACTTTGAGCACTCTTACGCACTTCTGCCCGATGGAAAGCCTTTTGTTTTGACCGCTATCGATGGCGGAAAGGCTCGGTTGGCCCGCCTCGGCCTCGAAATTTCCGACCTTTTAGCCTGATTTCTGCCCGGTGAAGGGGTATAAGTACCCCCGATTTCGCCTTTTTCAGGCTCAGCCTTAGACTAACCCTCTGCCCAGAAGTGGGCGGCAAGTTTCCCAAACCGGGAAGTTAATCGCTAGAAATAGAGAAGTAGGTAACGCTTGGCCAAGAAAGACGGAGCTATCGAAATCGAAGGCACCGTTGCTGAAGCTTTGCCTAACGCAATGTTTCGAGTGACATTAACAAATGGACACGTAGTGCTTGCACATATCAGCGGCAAGATGCGACAGAACTACATTCGCATCCTTCCCGAAGATCGTGTGATTGTAGAACTAAGTCCATATGACCTCACCCGAGGTCGCATTACTTATCGATATAAGTAATAAAAGTTTCAAGTTATAAAGGAGTAAGTCGTGAAGGTAAAGCCAAGCGTTAAGAAGATCTGCGACAAGTGCAAAGTCATTCGTCGTAACGGTCGCGTCATGGTTATTTGCGACAACCTTCGTCACAAGCAACGCCAGGGATAATCCCTAAAAACTAAAAAGAGAAACGCGTGATGCGACTTAGCTCGAAAGAGTTAAGACCTTCGGACCGGTAGGCCGAAGCCAAGGAAAACCTTGGATGCATTGCGGAGGACCTTCCGGATATAGAAAAAGGTAAAGAAATGGCCCGTTTAGTCGGTGTCGATCTCCCACGTGAAAAGCGTGTTGAGATTGCGCTCACCTACATCTTCGGTATCGGTCTTACCCGTTCGCACGCAACACTAGCTGCGACAGGTATTAACCCAGATACTCGAGTTAAAGATCTCCAAGAGCCAGAATTGGCAATGCTTCGTGAATATATCGAAGCAAATTACAAAATCGAAGGTGACCTTCGTCGTGAAGTAGCAGGAGATATTCGCCGCAAGGTTGAGATCCAGAGCTACCAAGGTATTCGCCACCGCAAGGGACTTCCTGTACGTGGTCAGCGCACACATACAAATGCGCGTACTCGTAAGGGTCCACGTAAGGCAATTGCTGGTAAGAAGAAGGAGACTAAGTAATCATGGCCGCTCCTAAGTCAAAGACTGCTGCCGCTAAAGGCAAGGTCAAACTTCGCAAGAAGGAAAAGAAGAACGTTGCATTTGGTCAGGCTTACATTAAGTCGACCTTCAACAACACCATTATTTCTATCACCGACCCTACGGGCGCTGTGATCTCTTGGTCATCTGCTGGTCAGGTTGGCTTCAAGGGCTCACGTAAGTCCACACCGTTCGCTGCACAGATGGCTGCTGAAGCAGCTGCTCGTCGTGCACAAGAGCACGGTCTAAAGAAGGTTGATGTATTCGTTAAGGGACCAGGTTCTGGTCGCGAAACTGCAATTCGTTCATTGCAGGCCGCTGGTTTGGAAGTTGGTGCCATCTCTGATGTCACACCAGCACCACACAACGGTTGCCGCCCACCAAAGCCTCGTAGAGTTTAAGGAAGGAAGAGAATAAATGGCTCGTTATACCGGAGCAGATTGCAAGCGCTGCCGTCGCGAAAAAGTAAAGCTCTTTCTTAAGGGCTCTAAGTGCGATGGACCAAAGTGTCCGATCGAATCACGTCCTTATCCACCAGGACAACACGGCCGTGGCCGTTCCAAGGAATCTGAGTACCTACTTCAGATGCGTGAAAAGCAGAAGTGCGCACGTATCTACGGTGTTCTAGAGAAGCAATTCCGCGGATACTACGAAGAGGCTAACCGTCTTTCAGGTAAGACCGGTGAGAACCTTCTTATCATTCTCGAGACCCGTCTCGATAACGTCGTTTACCGCGCTGGCTTTGCAAAGAGCCGCGATATGGCACGTCAGCTCGTTCGTCACGGACATTTCTTGGTTAACGGTAAGAAGGTAAACATTCCTTCATTCCGCGTAACTCCAATGGATGTTATTGACGTCGTTCCTGGCTCAATCGACACCACACCATTCATCATCGCATCAGCTGAACTTGGCGAAAAGGCCGTTCCAGCATGGATGGAAGTTGTTGGATCCAAGCTTCGTATCTTGGTTCACGCTCTTCCTACCCGTCCTGTGATCGACACTTTGGTCGAAGAGCAGCTAATCGTTGAACTTTATTCTAAGTAATTAGCAGTACCCCAAAAATAATCAGCTGGAGATCAAATAGTGGATCTCCCAGACGTTCGGAGGAAATAAGTGCTCATCGCACAACGCCCCATCCTCACTGAGGAAGTAGTAAGCGAGTTCCGCTCACGTTTCATCATTGAACCGCTAGAGCCTGGCTTTGGTTACACCCTCGGAAACTCTCTCCGTCGTACTCTTTTGAGCTCGATTCCTGGTGCAGCAGTTACCAGCATTCGCGTCAACGGCGTACTTCACGAGTTCTCAACACTCGAGGGAGTTAAGGAAGATATCACTGAGATTGTTTTGAATATCAAGAACCTCGTTCTCTCATCCGATAACGATGAGCCATCACTTCTTTACATTCGCAAGAATGGCGAAGGCGTGGTTACAGGTGCTGATATCGCAGCTCCAGCTGGAGTCGCAGTTCATAACCCAGAACTTCACATCGCAACCTTGAATTCAAAGTCAAACTTTGAAGTAGAGCTAACTGTCGAGCGCGGCCGCGGCTACGTCACAGCAGTTGCGAACAAGCAGGCTGGCGGAGAGATCGGCCGTATTCCGGTTGACTCAATCTATTCACCAGTTCTACGCGTCACCTACAAGGTTGAGGCAACTCGTGTTGAGCAGCGCACCGACTTCGATCGTTTGATCGTTGATGTCGAGACAAAGCCTTCCATGAAGCCAGCCGATGCAATGGCATCAGCCGGTAAGACACTTGTTGAACTCTTCGGTCTTGCTCGCGAACTCAATGAGAACGCAGAAGGAATCGAGATGGGACCTTCCGTCCAAGATGCAGCTCTTGCTGCTGATCTCGCGCTTCCTATCGAAGACTTGGATCTCACAGTCCGTTCATACAACTGCCTCAAGCGTGAAGGTATTCACACTGTCGGCGAGCTTGTAGGACGTTCCGAGGCGGATCTCATGGACATTCGTAACTTTGGTTCAAAGTCAATTGATGAAGTGAAAGCAAAGCTTCACTCCATGGGCCTATCTCTTAAGGACAGCCCAGTTGGTTTCGACCCAACACAACACGCCAACTACGGTAAGAACGATGACGAACTCGTTGATTCTTCCAACGAGCAGCTCTAGGAGATAGCAGATGCCTACACCAAGCAAAGGACCTCGCCTCGGTAGCGGTCCAGCACACGAAAGATTGCTTCTCGGCACACTAGCTGAGCAACTTTTCGAGCACGGCAAGATCACAACAACAGTGACAAAGGCCAAGCGCCTTCGTCCATTGGCTGAGCGCTTGATTACTCAAGCAAAGGCAAATGATCTACCAGCTCGTCGTCGCGTCATGATGACAATTGCTAACAAGGGCGTAGTTCATACCCTCTTCACAGTAATTGCACCACGCTTTGCAAAGCGCCCTGGCGGATACACACGTATCACCAAGGTCGGCCCACGCAATGGCGATAACGCACCAATGGCGGTTATTGAACTTCTTAACGACTAATCCTCGTTAACGCCTAAACCAGTTTCATGGCCAAACCCACTCTCTTTCCCGAGAGTGGGTTTCGTCGTTTAAAGATCGAACTTTCTTATGATGGCACCAACTTTGCGGGTTGGGCGAAGCAACCAGATCAACGCACCTTGCAACAAGATTTAGAAGAAGCTCTTGCGATGGTGGCTCATGGCCCCGTGAATACAGTTGTTGCAGGACGCACCGATGCTGGGGTGCATGCCACCAAGCAATTTATCCATGTCGATATTCCAGAGAAACCGCCATTTCCGGATAAAGATTGGAATATTCCTAATTGGGAGTATCGCCTTAATCGGATTTTGAGTGAAGATATTCGTATTCATTCCGCGGAGTACGCACCAGAGGGTTTTCATGCTCGCTTCTCTGCTTCAGCTCGTCACTACACCTACAAAATTGCAGATGGTTTGATGACCCTGCCACCGCTCTCGCGCTTTGATGTGGCACCTTGGTATCGCCATCTCGATGAGAAGGTAATGAATGAAATCAGCTCCAAGATGTTGGGAGAGCACGACTTCAAGGCTTTCTGTAAATTCCGCGAGGGCGGCACAACGATTCGTACACTCACCAAGTTTCACTGGTACCGCTTGCCAAATGGGTACTTGGCAGCAGATGTATCTGCAGATGCATTTTGCTATTCGATGGTGCGCAACCTAGTTGGAGCTGCGGTGTGTATCGGCGAAGGGCGCTTCCCGCAAGAGTGGATGGTTGATCTATTGGAGAATAAAGAGCGAGTCTCAGATAGTTATGTCTTTCCGGCACGTGGACTCACCTTGGTGGGAGTGGATTATCCAGCTGATGAATTACTCGCCGAGAAGGCTGCACAATCGATGGCTCGGCGCATGGATGAGGATTAATAGCGCAGGAGAAGTATCGCTATCGATAAGTGAAGGTATGTTGCCTTCCTCTCGATAACCTCACATTTAGAGCGCTTCTGCTACACAAGTTATTTATTCCTGAAATTACTCTGTGTAATTAACGCCGCGAGACATATGCTTAAACTCTCGCGCTTCCTAGGCGAGTAGCGCTAGGAGCATACGAATGGGTCTTGCGGGAAGCACAATCTTGGTTGTTGATGATAACGCCGATATTCGCGATCTCATCACCTTTATTTTGGAAGATAACGCCTTTACCGTAGTCGCGGCTAGCGATGGCGATACGGCGCTAGCGTTAGTTGAGAGCGCGAAACCCGATCTGATTTTGCTCGACGTCATGATGCCCGGGCTCTCTGGCATTCAAACTCTGGAGCGGATTCGAAGAAGCTCGAACCTAGCTGCGGCAGCTACTCCAGTTCTGATGATCACAGCGAAGTCACAGTCTGAAGATATTGACGTGGCACTGAAGGCCGGTGCGAACTCCTACATCGTCAAACCTTTTCAGAGCGCAGCGCTCCTTGAAAAAGTAAGCAATTTTCTCACCAAGGAGAGTGCGATATGAGAAGAGTCTTAGTTATTTGCGTCGCCCTAATTGTGCTGCCAACAACGTATGCCTACGCTGATTCCAATCCATATGGAATTTCGGCAATTGATCCAGCTGGCCCCAATGATGTGATTTTGACGGTGAGCTCTCCGATTTCCACCAAGCAGTATCGGGCAAGTGAGCTCTATGCTCTTGCGAAATCAACACTCACCATCAATGAGCCATTCGTGAAGAAAGTACAGAGCTTCTCGGTGATTCCACTGTCTACGCTCTTTACCAAATCAAGGATCACTGCTCGATCTAGCGTCGAGACCAAGGCGTTAAATGATTACATGTATACAAATGTGGCTGCCACCTTCCTAGCAGCAAAGGGATATCTGGCGGTGAAGTTAAATGGAAAGCCGATTCCATATGATCAAGGTGGTCCAATTCGGATTATCTATCCCAATACAAGTATGTGGAGCAAATTCCTTGACCCTTGGAATTGGTCACTCATTTCAATTGTGGCCAAGTAACCCGAACCATGGTGAGCTCACCTGCCCTTGGAATCAGCCAGCGCGAGATTATTCGCGAGACTCGATTTAGGCTAAACCGAGGTCAGTCGCTCTTTTCGGCGGTCGTCATTGCTAGCTTGCTGGTCTTTGCCTTCTCTACCTTTCAAACCTCGAAAGATTCACTCTCGCAGGCGCAATTACTCTCAAGTGCGGAGGCTCCGGCCGCCTCAATTATCTTCACTCAACGGGAGTCGCTGGTCTATGCCACCCGATATTCAGAGTGGTTAGCGGGAGGCATACCCCGTCGAGATGTGCAGATAGCTCGAGCCATGCTGGCACAACGGCTCAATGTGATTGATGGTTTAGGAAGTTCAATTGGCAGCCGGCTAACTCCGGAATTCCTACAAAGCTTGCATGACTCTGATCAGATTCTGGCAGCTACTCACTCTGGATATTTGCTCGCAAGTGAGCGAAGTGCAATAGCTATGAAATCGGCTCCAGTTATAGATGCCATAGTTCAAAATGCACGCCAACTCATCGAGTCGTATCAGCATGCGGTGGATAACCAAATCCACTCTCAAGTACTCTCCAGGGCTCGTTCGGCGCGTATCAATTTAGGTCTCTTAATGTGGGTCATCATCTCTGGCCTGATCCTGCTGATTTGGGTGGGCAGCACAGTTCGCGGCCAATATCGACGAGGCCGAATGGCCATTCAAAGAGAGAGCCGAGCAATGGAGTTGGTTCGAGATGAACTCCTGCGGACCCAAGAATCTCTAGTTGCGATGCAGAGCCTAAATGAGGCGAAAAATGAATTTATCTCGACCATTAACCACGAGCTGCGCACGCCTCTGACTTCAATAATTGGATATATAGAACTCATCCGCAAAAGATTAAAGATCAAAGAAGTTCATGAGATTGAGCCACTTGTGGATACGCTGGATAGAAATGCGCTCTCTTTGCTGGACTTGGTCGAGAGCATGCTCACCATTTCGCGCCTGGATTCGCGCGAACCCGTCGTGGATTTCCAGAAGATTGATCTGGCAGAGCTCGTTGCAAATCTACTCTTTGTATTACAGCCAAGTATTGATGAGAAAGATATTCAAGTTACCTATCAGGTAAGAAAAGATGAGTTCATCATCGATGGAAATTACGGTCAGATTTCGCAGGTCTTTATGAATCTGCTAGCCAACGCCATCAAGTTCTCACATCCAAAGGGCGAAATCTCAATCGACTTCTTTAATGAGGTAGGCATCGGGGGAGAGCGGTTGATTAGTGCAACGATTGGCGATCAAGGAATAGGAATTGCCACCGAAGATATGGCGCACCTATTTACCCGTTTTTTCCGGGGTAAGAATGCAGTGGCAAACCATATTCCAGGTACTGGTCTCGGATTGGCGATTGTGGAGAAGATAATTCTTATTCACGGCGGAACGATTTCAGCCAAGTCGGAGCTAGGCATCGGCACAAAGTTCCATCTCTCTTTCCCGGCTCCACTCTCCAAAGTCGATCAAATGATTTCGAAGCGGGCTAAGGGCGTCATCGAGCGCTCTATTTCTAGAATCGAAAGCGCCGAAGATGTAGCAGCGGCCACCCATGAAATTGGCGGTGCCATCGGCTTTTATAACTTCGAAAAAGCTGGCGACCAGATTTTGGAACTTTCCAGGGCAGTAAACGAGAAGAGTGATATTGAGTCAGTTCGGCACGAGGCGCTAACAATTCTAAGAAGTGTTTTAACGGAAATAGAGAATGAGGAGCTGGAATGCAAAGAGAGCTAATACTTGTAGTGGATGACAATCCAGATATCCGGCACTTCGTTCGAGCCAGTTTGGAGAGCGAAGGATTTCGCGTCATTGAGGCGATCGATGGCGAGAGCGCGCTGAGCACTTTCCATGAATCCAAACCGGCAGTCGTTATCTTGGATTTATCTATCGGCCAACCAGATGGTTTTGAAGTCTGTCGAGAGATTAGAAAAAGCTCCACCACCCCAATCATTATGTTGACCAATCGTGGGGAGGAGATGGATGAGGCGATGTGTTTGGCGGCTGGCGCCGATGATTACATCACCAAGCCAGTCTCATCTCGAATCCTCAATTTGCGGGTGACGACGCAATTGCGGCATAGAAATGTTAAGCCGGCACACGTCGTAAATATCTATGAGGCAGAAGGCTTACAACTCAACACCGAGACGCGCGAGCTATCCATCGGTGAGAATCGAGTGGCTTTAACCAAGACCGAGTACGACTTAATTCATTTGCTCATGGAGCAACCCACCAGAGTCTTCACTCGGGAACAAGTGATTGAAGCGATTGGTGGCTCGGTGGAATATTCGAGTGATCACCTCCTCGATACCCATGCCTCGCGCCTTCGCCTCAAGATCAAGTCGGCCGGTGGCCCCAGGGTCATTTCCGCCATCCGAGGGGTCGGCTACCGCTTAATTCCGCTCACCTAGCCCGCTTAGATTGACTTAGATTGAGGGGTGGAACCCATTTTGACCCCACCCCACGCTGGCGGGTAACCTAGCCCTCTGCTCAAGCGGCCTCACGGCCACGGGGCTAGTATCAACAAGTCCAGAAGTAAACCGAAGAAAATCAGAACTTAAAGCTAGAAAGAGAGATACCTCGTGCGCACATTTACACCAAAAGCCGGTGACGTTTCACGCAAG
>CAINVP010000007.1 GCA_903854185.1 uncultured Actinomycetes bacterium | reverse complement strand
TTAAAAGATATCACCCGCCATTTCGGAGCTGATTATTACCGCGTTCGCCTAGGCGTTGGCCGACCCGCCGGACCGCAGCCAGCCGCTGATTATGTACTCAAGCCCTTCTCTGGCGCAGAGAAGAAAGAGCTTGATGACTTCATTGCTCGCGGAGCGCAAGCAACTGAACATCTCATTGAACGTGGTCTAGAAAGTGCACAACAAGAGTTCAATCAGTAACACTTGTATTTGGCCATTGCTCTAGTGCTGTAAATCTGACATCGTTGCGCAATGACTTCACTCAAGCCAGGTTCGTGGCCATCTCCTATCACTGCTTCACTTCTTGCTACAGCGGGAAATCGAAATGCGAATATGCAAGTTGTGGGGGATGATCTCTGGTGGGATGAGAGACGGCCATCAGAGGCGGGTCGCACACTTGTCATAAGTAAGAAACACGGGGACCTGCTCGCCCCACCATGGAATGCAGCAAGTGGTGTTCACGAGTATGGCGGAATTAGCTGGCACGGCTTTATCAAGGATGGCGCTGCACATCTCGCCTTTGTAAATAAAGCAGATCAACGGATTTATGTTGCGCAGGTCGGTGGCGAACCAATCGCTCTCTCGCCTGAACCACCAGCCGGTGAAGAGCATCGCTATATCGAACTCTCCTTCATCAATGGTGAAATCTGGTGCATTCGTGAGCGCCATGCCGCAGGGGAAGTTACTCGCGCGCTTGTTGCCGTCAGCGAATCTGGTGTTCGAGTTTTAGATGAGTCCTCGCACTTCTATGGCCATCCACGACTATCCAAGGATGGAACCCGCTTTGCTTGGATATGTTGGGAGCATCCACAGATGCCATGGGATGGCACCGAAGTTAAGGTCGCAAGTGTTGTTGATGGCCACTTGGTTGAGCCCAAGATTGTTGCTGGAAGTGTGGCGGAGTCATGTCTTAATCCAGAGTGGGGTGTAGATAACGAACTCTTCTTTATCAGCGATAAGAGCGGTTGGTGGAATCTCTGGTCAGTAACAGCCGCGGGAAGAATGCGCCACATCATCGATGATGCGAGCGAGTGGGGATTACCGCTGTGGCAATTGGGTATGAAATCTATGATCACCCTCGATGATGGCCGCATCTTCGCAGTGCATGGTGCGGTTGATAATCAAAAACTCATCATCGTGGATCCAGTGACTGGAATTGGAAAAGATGTTGATTGCGAATTTAATACCTTTGGCGAATCACTTGAACAGGGAAATGGCAAGGCTTATATCTTTGCCTCCAGTCCTTCTGAGAAGTCCTCGCTCATTGAGATTGACCTCAAGACTGGCGCTGTTATTACGGTTTTTGCAAAGTCACTTCCTGTGGATTCGGCATACTTCTCCAAGCCTTACCAAATTACTGCTGTGCGCCCTGACGGTTGTCCGGTCTATGGCATCTTCTACCCACCAACGAATCCAGAATGTGAACCATCTGAGAAGCCACCGCTCCTTGTCATGGTTCACGGTGGACCAACGGCGCATGAGGCAGCAGTCATCTCACTAGAACATAGCTACTTCACCTCACGCGGTATCGCCGTTGTCGAAGTCAACTATGGTGGCTCCACCGGCTACGGCCGGGAGTATCGCAATCTACTCCGTGGCGCATGGGGAGTCGTGGATCGTGAAGATGTCATCGTAATGGTGGATCACCTCATTAATGCGGGTGAAGTTGATGGCTCCAAGATTTTAATTCGAGGCGGCTCTGCAGGCGGATTCACAGTTCTCAATGTGCTCGTCAATAGCAATCGCTTTGCCGCAGGCGCTTCCTACTACGGCGTTGCCGATTGCACCGCACTTGCGCTCGATACGCACGACTTTGAGTCACGATATTTAGATTCAATGATTGGCGCGTACCCAGAAGAAGCGGAGTTGTACAAAGAGCGATCACCGCTGACGCACTCGCAGAATCTGACCTCACCGCTCATTATCTTCCAAGGTCTAGAGGATAAGGTCGTTCCGCCGGCGCAATCAGAGGCCTTTAGAGATGTCTGCGTGGCAAAGGGAATCAAGCATAAATACTTCGAATTTGAGGGTGAAGGGCACGGCTTCCGAAAGGCGAGCTCCATCATCACCGCCCATGAAGAAGAGTTGAATTTCTTTGGTGAAGTAATTGGATTTACCCCATTGCTGTAATCAACCGGTGTTACGCAGTCCTGCGGCCACACCATTGATAGTAAGCAGCAGTGCACGTCGGAGTACGGGATCTGCGCTTGGATTCTTGCGAACCTGATCCAGTAATGAGATCTGTAGGAGATGAAGTGGCGCTAAGTACGCATCGCGTACTTGCAATGTACGAGCAAGGATTGGTTGATCCGCCAGAATCTCACTCTGCTTGGTGAGAAGAGCTATCTCGCGCTTTGTAAGTTCAAACTCCGCCTCGATATCGTCTAGGAAGTGATGAAGGGCAGGATCCACTAGCTGCTGAACATATTTGCGAGCCATGACGAGATCTGTCTTGGCGAGAGTCATCTCTACGTTCGAGATAAAGGTGCGGAAGAAGTGCCACTCTTTCAACATATGGCTGGTGATCTCATCCTTACCTGCTTCACGAGCCGCCTTCAGACCAGAGCCAACGCCATACCAACCAGGAACTATTTGACGGGACTGGGTCCAGCCAAATACCCACGGAATTGCACGAAGTGAGCCGAGACCACCGCTGGCATCTGGACGGCGCGAGGGGCGGGAACCCAAGAAGAGTTCTCCCAGTTGCTCGACGGGAGTTGAGGCGTAGAAATAGGCTGGTAGATCTGGTTGGTCAATCAGGGAGCGATAGCGCGCAAATGAGTTATCGCTAATGAGATCCATCGTTGCAGACCACTGGGCAAGATCGGCTGCACTTTGGCGTGGGGAGCGGTTGAGAACTGTCGCTTCAAGTGCTGCTGCTACTGAGATTTCAACATTCTCACGGGCAAGAGATGGCAGAGCGTACTTATCGGAGATTACCTCTCCTTGTTCTGTCATTTTTATCTGACCATCAATAGAGCCCCACGGCAGGGAGATGAGAGCGTCATACGTCGGTCCACCACCGCGGCCAACAGAGCCACCGCGGCCGTGGAAGAGGCGGAGTGTGACGCCATGTTTCAAGGCGATATCGCGAAGTTTTCGTTGTGCCTTATGAATCTCCCACTGCGACGTTGCAATACCGGCATCTTTATTGGAATCAGAGTAACCAAGCATGACCTCTTGGATATCGCCACGGAGGCGGACAAGTTCGCGATACTCGGGTACGGAGAGGAGCGCATCGAGGATGGCATCTGCCGCACGCAATTCGGCGACTGTCTCAAGCAGGGGAGCGAAGCCCACCTTGGCAAACTTCTCGCCGGACGTTGATACTAAACCAGCGAGCTGAGCCAGGATAACGGGCGCGAGCACATCTTCATGACCCTTAGTCATTGAGATGATGTAGGTCTCGATAACTTCTGGTCCGAACTTCTCAATCAATTCCTTGATGGCAACGAAGGTATTAAATGTCTTCGTTGCAATTTGATCCATTGCACTCAAGTTTCCAGTAGCGGGCGCTGCAAGTTGGGCCGCTATGAATGAAGAGCGCTCTTCATAACTGCTTCCAAAAATTTGTGAGAGGGCGTGATGATGCGCATCAGAGTGCTCGCGAACATCCATCGTCGCGTGGGTAAGACCAAAGCTGGCAACCGTGCGGATAACGCGCTCGAGTAATCCAGTCGCAATCAATTCACCACGATGAGCCAGAAGTGATTCACGCATTAACATCAGATCATCGAGCAACTCTTTTGTGCTCTGATAGTCGCGGCCATCAATATGCTTCGCCCCGGCCGAGTGGCGCTTCTGGGTAAGTAAAAGTCGATGGCGAATAGCCGTTGCCTTCAAGCGATATGGCTCTTCCACATTTTGACGGCGAAAGCGCTCTTCAATCTCTGGCAGCAGATCTAAATCCTTTGCGACCGAGGTCTTCAGCTCTTCAGTTGCTCCCGCGATCCGACTAGAGACCGAGAGTGCCTGTCGAAGTTGATCTAACATCGAGAGAGCGGCTCGGATGAAATGTCCGGTCTGAAGAACAATTGCATCCTTGGTAACTTCAGGAGTGATGTGTGGATTACCGTCTCGGTCGCCCCCGATCCAGGTTCCAAAACTTAATGGCCGTGACGTTGGCGAGACCTTTACCCCGACCCGCTCAAGTTCCCGCGCAAAATCATCGAGTACTTCAGGAATAGTCATAGTAAAGAGATCATCTAAATAAAAGAGCGCGTTGGTCGCTTCATCCAATGGCTCCGGACGACCGAGACGAAGTTCATCAGTCTGCCAGAGTAGATCGACCGCCTCAGCCAATCGGCGATCTCGAGTGGGGGTCGCCGCATCATCGAGTAAATCGGCGATCGTTCCCATCTTGCTCAATACGGAGCGACGTGCCGCCTCAGTTGGGTGAGCAGTGAAGACTGGGCGGACAGAGAAATTATTAACCCACTCTTGCAGATCTTCAGTTGTGAAATCCTGCTGCGAGTTTTGGGCATCAATGATGCGATCGACTGCTCGAGTAAGCCATGAACCGCCGGAGTTTCTAGCCGCCATTAATATCCGAGCACGGTGAACTTGCTCGGCAACATTTGCTAAATGAAAGTAGGTACTGAATGCGCGGACCAGCTGTACTGACTCTTCCGCTTTAAGGCTCTTAAGAATCTCTTCACCGCCGCCATCACGGACTGCTTTTCGAACGGATTCAACGAGTTCAAGTAGGTTCGCGCCTTCTTGGCGAACTAGGCTCTGGCCAAGGAGATCGCCCAAGCGGCGCACATCGCTGCGGAGTGCTTGATCATCATGGGCCATACGCTCTGTAGTCACTGGGCAATAATGGCAGGTAAGAGGCGCACTTTGAATTCCCATTTGATTGCTAGAGTTCAACTATCACCCCCTCCTCCTGCAGGAAGTGGGGTTTTCGCGTTGCCATTGTGGCTGATGAGCGAGATCAGGAGAGGAGAGCGGTCATGCAATTGATTCGCGCTTTCTCACATATTGAACTCTCCAAGAGCTTCGGAGCTGGCAACCACGCAGCAATTACCCCGGTTCAAGGTTTAATCACCGCACTCGCCTCGCACGATGCGCCAACCCTGCTCGTTACCGCATCCACCAGACGCTGTGACGAACTTGCAGATGAGCTCTGTTCCTACCTTGGCCAGGATGCAATTTCGGTATTTCCAGCATGGGAGACCCTGCCGCACGAGAAGTTGAGTCCCAAGAGTGACACTGTGGCTGCACGAGCAAGAGCGCTTCACACGATTGATCGCCGACGGGTCATTCTCACTTCGATTCGTGGATTGATACAACCTATTGTCGAAGGGCTAACTGGGATTGATATTC
Organism: uncultured Actinomycetes bacterium; assembly: GCA_903854185.1. GTDB lineage: Bacteria > Actinomycetota > Actinomycetes > Nanopelagicales > Nanopelagicaceae > PALSA-747. The sequence goes on along the minus strand of CAINVP010000007.1, from coordinate 3,180 downwards.
CAGTCCTCTCTATCGGTACCGAAATTGCTATGGCTGAACTTATTGAGCGTCTGGTTTTCTTAGGATTTACTCGAACAGATTTAGTTGAACGTCGTGGCGAGATTGCGGTGCGAGGTGGCATCATCGACATCTTCCCAGCGGACTTTGACCACCCGGTGCGCCTTGATTTCTTTGGTGATGAAGTTGAAGAGATTGCCTCATTTACCGTGGGAGATCAGCGCACATATGCGCCATTCGTCGGTGATTTAACAATCTATCCATGCCGTGAACTGCTTCTTACGGATGAGGTGAAGAAGAGAGCGGCATATATCGGTGCAGAATTTCCAGCGCTCTCAGAGATCTGTCACAAGATTGAACAGGGAATGCCCGTTGAAGGTATGGAGTCACTTATCGGCCTGCTCTCTAGTGGACTGACCTCACTTATTGATCTGCTGCCTAAGAATTTCCAGATTATTGTTCTGGATGAACCGCGCATTCACTCGCGTTCAATGGATTTAATCGAAACGAATAAAGAGTTTCTTGAGGCATCGTGGTCTCATGCTGCAATTGGCGCAGCGGCACCAATCGATCTCACGGAAGAGCTTGGAACTAGCGGTTATTACAGCCTCGACGACCTGCGCGCTCGGGCCGAGAGTCGCGGTCTGCCATGGATTGCACTCAATCCCTATGCAAGTGAGATTGATGAAGAGAGTGAGTTCGATACCTTCGAGGCAATTCCGATTTACTCTAAGAGCCTGGAAGATGTAGAGCGAGATCTTCGAACGTGGTTGACCGATGGTTATCTCGTGCTCTTCTCTGCTGCAGGCGTGGGAATTTTAGAGAGATACCAGAACCTCTTTGCAGACGGTGATATCCCAACGAGAGTGCTGACCTCAGTTGATTCAGCGCTTACGCGAGATGTTGTGCACTTATTGCAGGCACCGATCGAACATGGCTTTCTCAGCCACGAGAAGAAGACGGTACTGATCACAGAGAAAGATGTCTCAGGGCAAAGATCTTCTTCCAAGGATCAAGCGCGCATGCCCTCTCGTCGCAAGAAGACGATTGATCCACTTGAACTTCGAACTGGAGATTTCATCGTTCACGAGAGCCACGGCGTTGGAAAATATATTGAGCTAGTGCAACGCACAATCTCTGGCGTCTCACGCGAATTCATCGTGATTGAATATGCATCATCCAAGCGCGGCCAACCAGGTGATCGACTCTATGTGCCAACCGATAATTTAGAGCAGATTACCCGTTACGTAGGTGGTGAAGCGCCCTCGTTGCACCGTATCGGTGGCGCTGATTGGCAGAATGCAAAGCGGAAGGCTCGAAAGGCAGTTAAACAAATTGCCGGTGAACTCATTCGACTTTATGCCGCAAGAATGGCGGCACCTGGCTACGCCTTTGGGCCTGACACTCAATGGCAGCGCGAGTTGGAAGAGGCATTCCCCTACGTAGAGACCACAGATCAACTCTCCACAATCGATGAAGTAAAGCGCGATATGGAAGCTTCGCATCCCATGGACAGAATTGTCTGCGGCGATGTTGGTTATGGAAAGACTGAGATTGCCATCCGAGCCGCCTTCAAGGCTGTTCAAGATGGTAAGCAGGTAGCAGTTCTTGTACCAACGACGCTCTTGGTGCAGCAACACCTCAACACATTTCTCAATCGTTATACCGGTTTCCCCGTTCGCGTTGCTGGCCTCTCCCGTTTCAACACGGCGAAGGAGAGCAAAGAGATACTTGAAGGACTTAAGGCCGGTTCCATTGATATCGCCATTGGAACCCATCGCCTGCTCTCTAAGGATGTGCAGTTTAGAGACTTGGGACTCGTTATTGTCGATGAGGAACAACGCTTCGGTGTAGAGCATAAGGAAGAGTTGAAAAAGACGCGCACTAACGTTGATGTGCTCTCGATGTCGGCAACACCAATCCCACGTACTCTAGAGATGGCGATTACTGGAATTCGTGAAATGTCGAATATCACGACTCCACCCGAAGAGCGCCACCCGGTCCTTACATATGTGGGTTTTTATGATGATAAGCAAGTAGCTGCCTCAATCCATCGAGAGCTTCTCCGTGATGGGCAAGTCTTCTTTATTCATAACCGGGTAGAGAGCATTGATTTCATCGCCGAGCGGCTGCGCGCAAATAGCCCTCAAGCACGTATTCGAGTTGCGCACGGACAGATGAGTGAAGGCCAACTTGAAGAGGTCATCCTCGCTTTTTGGGAGCGAGAGTTCGATGTACTTGTATGCACAACAATTATTGAGAGCGGAATCGATATTCCCAATGCAAATACTCTCATCGTAGATCGCGCAGATGCCTTTGGCCTCTCGCAACTTCACCAATTGCGTGGTCGTGTCGGACGAGGGCGAGAACGCGCTTATGCCTACTTCCTCTACTCAGCCGATAAGCCGCTGACTGAGATTGCGCATGATCGCCTTGCAACGATTGCTACAAATTCTGAACTTGGGTCAGGAATGCAGGTCGCGTTGAAAGATTTGGAAATTCGCGGCGCCGGAAATCTCTTGGGCGGAGAGCAATCGGGACATATCGCTGAGGTTGGATTCGATCTCTACATGCGCATGGTTGGTGAAGCCGTCGAAGAGTTTAAGACGGGTTATGTCGATTCCGAGCCCAAGATTCGTGAGTGCAAAGTTGAACTTCCAATTACAGCGCATCTTCCCATTGAGTACGTTCCATCTGAACGGTTGCGCCTGGATCTGTACCGCCGTATTGCAGATGTGAAGGAGAGTTCAGAGTTGAAGGCGATTGTTGAAGAGTTGGTCGATCGGTTTGGTGAAATGCCGGTGGAGGCCCAGACGCTGATTCAGATCGCCCATATCCGCGCCTTCGCAAAGGGAAAGGGCCTCACGGAGGTGATGATTCAGGGGAAGTACCTGAAGCTCTCGCCCGTGGTCCTCGCCGAATCGACCGAGTTAAAGATTGCCCGGGTCTACCCAGGCAGCGTGGTGAAAAGCGCCACCCGTACGGTGCTAATTGCGCGTAACGTCGCTCCGAATTGGCTCGATGATGGGGAAGTAGGGGATACTTCGATTATTCAGTGGACCGCAGAGGTCCTAAAGTCCATCTTCTAGCGTTGGAGTTGTGCGTGTTCTCAAAGATCTCATCTTCCCGTAAAGCATTTGTCCGCAAGGCAATCGCCCTTCTAGCAATCTCATCAGTAGCACT
>CAINVP010000006.1 GCA_903854185.1 uncultured Actinomycetes bacterium | reverse complement strand
GTGAAGGATTTGAACCTTCGAAGGCAGAGCCGGGGGATTTACAGTCCCCTCCCATTGGCCGCTCGGGCAACCCGCCAAGGCTGTTTTACGGCTGTCGTAGATTACCCCATTTTCACATGGGGTAATAACCGAGAATTACTTCTTCAGGCGGTACCCAGTAGGACACTTAGGCTTAACGCCCTTCACCTTCTTTGTAATCTTTCCCTTGATACAGGTGATGGTTGTGACCTTTGTAGATTTTGCGAGAGCCGCTGCCGCGGCTGCCTTCACCTGAGCGTTGTAAGCGTCAATTCCAGTGAGTGCGGTATCTAAATCTTGATTGAGGCCAGGAGTTGTTCCATTGCCATCCAAGAGGAAAGTCAACGCATCGAGATCTGCTTGCTGATAGGGAAACTTTGGTAATACATAGTTTGTCGCACGCGCAAGCGAAGCCGTTAGCGTTGGATTTACTTTGAAGAACGGAGATCCCCCAGAGAGCAAGTTTTTGATGGCGGACTTCACTTCATAAAAGTTTCCTAATTTATCGGCGTATAGATATTGGACTTTCTGAAGCGCCGCGGTTGCATCTGCATTGGCCTTGGCTTGTGCTGCTGCGGCATCGGTGGCTGCATTTGCTGCAGCGACGGCATCATCCATTCCTTTTTTAACGACGCGCAGATCGGAGTAACAACCCTTTCCGCCATTATTTTTTAGAGCAGTTACACCAGTTCCAGTCTTCGGGGTTGCAAAGACAGATAAAATCGCATCGGTCTTATTTCCGACCAGAATTAACATCTGGTCGTAAGTGAGAGTCGTCGCATTCACAGAAGTCGAGAAGAGTGGATGACGATCACCGTATGAAGTGCTCGTTGCTGGATCGCCACCAGGAGTCAAAATTGCATACTCCCAATCGTAGGTAAGGTCGGACAAGGTCACCGTTGTATTAGCAAATGTCATCGACAATGAGTACTGGACACCGGTCTGTGTAATAGAACAGGTCACATCAGCTGGCGGGATGGAAGCATCCGCATGTGCAATTTCACTTCCCTGCAATGCAAGAGCAACGAGGGTGACCAGTACGAGGAGGCGCTTCTTCATGCTCAAACTATAACCTGCAGATCACGAGGGCATGAAAATGGGGGCCCATTTCTGAGCCCCCACCTTACGAAGTAACTTAGAGATTGCTTAGAGTGTGGACTTTGGTCCGGTAAACCACTTCTTTGCAGATAGATGCCACCAGATCCACAAGAGCAACATGACGCCGCCGGTGAGGATTGGCGCATAGTTCACTGAGGTCCAGTTGAACGACTTATCTCCTGGTGTACCTGCTGGTGAAGTTGGAAGAATAAAGACAATAGAGATGATGACAATCTCAGCAACTGCCAGAACGCCCATCCACTTGTACTTACTTCCAAGATTCCACTCGCCTACCTTGAAACTAGAACCAGCCTTCAAGCGAAGGAAGATAGGAATCATAAAGGCGAGATAGAGCGAGATCACGCAGACAGAGACAACTGCGTAGAACGCAGTTGGGACTCCGGCGCTGCTCTTCCAGAGAGCTGGAAGTGTCATTGCAACGCCTGCAATTGCAGATGCAAGCACAGCATTGACTGGCGTTCCCTTGGCATTAACTTTGCGCCACTGAGCGCTTCCTGGGATAGCACCATCGCGTGAGAAGGCGAACATCATGCGAGAGCATGATGTGAGACATGCGGTCACGCAGAAGAGCTGTCCGAATGTTGTGATGATAATGACCAACTCGAATAACCGGCCGCCACCAAGTGCACCATTAATAATGGTAATAACTGATCCCAGGCCATAAGGGTTGGTCTTAGGGTCGGTTGAGTTAACGGCAGAAGCGATAGTTGGTGTTGCTGCCCAGAGGAATGACATCAGCAAGAGGTAACCACCGATTGCTGAGTAGAAGATGGACTTCCAAATTCCCTTAGCAGCGTTGATATGTGCATCATGCGTCTCTTCTGAGAGGTGAGCCGATGCATCGAAGCCGGTGATGGTGTACTGAGTCAACAAGAGGCCAAGTGGCATGATGTAGAACCAGTAGCTGTGCAGACCATGCCCGCTGAAGCCCGAGTTATTAATGTGCTGCGTGAAGATGAACTTCAATGATGAGTGATGCTTTGGCGCAAAGAGCATAATCAGAACGATTACGGCTGAGCCAAAGACGTGCCACCAGACTGAGATGTTATTAACGAGTGAGAGCAGATGGCTGCTGTAAATGTTAACCAAGGTAGCGATGGCCATGACGATCAAGAAGATAACGAACTGCTGCTTGATGTAATCGCCGCCCATGAACTTTGCTTCAAAGCCTGGGAAGTAGAAGCCGAGGAGCGTGTTCAAGAAGAAGGTCACGCCGTAACCAACTGAAGCCGTTACTGATACAAGGCCAACGAGGTTGAGCCAGCCGGTATAGAAGCCAGCCTTCGCTCCGCCCAACTTTGCTGCCCACCAGTAAATTCCACCTGAGGTTGGGTAGGCGGATGCAAGTTCGGACATACAGAGGCCGATGATAAGAATGAAAGCGGAGACCACAGGCCATCCGATAGAGATCGCTACTGGTCCACCGTTATTCCAGGCCTGAGCAAAGGTAGAGAAACAACCAGCGAGGATGGAGATGATGGAGAAAGAGATTGCGAAGTTCGAGAAGCCTGACCATGTGCGCGAGAGCTCTTGCTTGTAGCCGAGCTCGGCGAGCCGCTGTTCATCTGACAAAGCCATAGGTAACCCTTTCTAGAAGTTAACGGAATTGTGCTACGCGTCACAGCCAATTGGAAGTACAAACTGGGTTAATTTTCATAAAAGGTGGCGCTCCAAATCTATTGCTTACACGCTCGGGCGAAAGTAGCCTTGAGCGTAGCTACGGCTACCACCCCCTGAACCCAACCCCCAGAAACTCATAACCGGAGGCGACGATGCTTTCTCTTGATGAACTCAAGAACAAGATTCAACTAGGTGAAATCGACACAGTCGTGGTCGGCGCAACCGATATGCAGGGTCGACTCCAGGGTAAGCGCATCCACGCGCCGTTCTTCATCGCAGACACCATCGGCCATGGAACTGAGGGTTGCAACTACCTGCTCGCCGTCGATGTAGATATGAATACCGTCCAGGGATATGACGTCTCCTCGTGGGACACCGGATATGCAGATATGGGAATGAAGCCAGACTTCAATACGCTCAGTTACCTCCCGTGGCATGAAGGCACCGCATTCGTAACAGCAGATTTCGTTGATCACCATGACAATCTCGTCTCGGTCGCGCCGCGTTCCATCTTGAAGAACCAGCTCGCGCGCCTCCACAAAGCAGGTATGGTCGCACTCACCGGAACTGAACTCGAATTTATTGTCTTTAAAGATACTTACGAAGAGGCATGGAATAAGCGCTACAACGATCTCACTCCGGCTAACCAGTACAACGTCGACTACTCCCTCACCGGGACTGCCCGCGTAGAGAAGCTTCTCCGCTCTATCCGCCTCAACATGGATAAGGCCGGCTTAATTGTTGAATCTGCCAAGGGCGAGTGCAACTTCGGTCAACACGAGATTGCCTTCCGCTACCAAGATGCGCTGACGACCTGTGATCAACATAGCCTTTACAAGATGGGTGCAAAAGAGATTGCATCTGAACAAGGTTGCTCTCTCACCTTCATGGCAAAGTTCAATGAGCGCGAAGGAAACTCGTGCCATATTCATCTCTCGTTCCGCGACCTTGAAGGAAATGCGGTCATGGCGGGCGATGGCCAAGAGGGCCTCTCCAAACTTGGTGAACAGTTCATCGCAGGACAGGTTCACCATATGCGCGAGATGGCGCTGCTCTTCGCACCAAATATCAACTCATATAAGCGCTACCAATGGGGCACTTTCGCACCAACCGCAATCAAGTGGGGTCGCGACAACCGTACCTGCGCTCTGCGCCTAGTGGGGCACGGTCACGGCCTGCGCCTTGAGAACCGTGTGCCTGGTGGTGATGTCAACCAGTACCTCGCAGTCGCCGGAATGATTGCAGCGGGTCTTGATGGCATTGAGAAGAACTTGCCACTTGAGCCAATCTTCCAAGGAAACGCTTATGCCGCTGATGCCAGCCGCATTCCAACATCACTTCATGAAGCTCGCGATCTCTGGGCTAATAGCGCATGGGTGCGCGAGACCTTTGGTGAAGATGTGCAGAAGCATTACACGCATATGGCCGATACTGAGATTGATGCATATTCACGTGCAGTAACCGATTGGGAACGTTTTAGAAGCTTTGAGAGGATGTAATGTCAACTTTTACCGTCATCAACCCAAGTAACGAAGAGGTAGTGCAAGAGATTGCACTTGCCGATATTGCACAAACAGATGCGATTATCGAGAAGGCGGCAAAGGCATTCCAGAGCTGGCGCTACGTCAACCCTGGTGACCGCGCACGAATTATGCGTAAATTCGCAACTATCATCGATGCTCATATCGAAGAGTTGGCGCAGTTGGAAGTTCTCAATGCCGGGCACACTATTGGAAACGCTCGATGGGAAGCGGGCAATGTCCGCGATGTTGTTAACTATTACAGCGCGGTACCAGAGCGACTCTTCGGCCGACAGATTCCAGTACCTAACGGTATCGACATTACCTTCAAGGAGCCACTAGGCGTTGTAGGAATCATCGTTCCTTGGAACTTCCCGATGCCAATCGCAGGTTGGGGCTTTGCTCCCGCTATCGCCGCTGGAAATACCGTCGTATTGAAGCCAGCTGAACTTACACCGATGACTGCAATTCGCCTCGGCGAGTTAGCACTTGAGGCAGGTATCCCTGACGGTGTTCTCAACATCATTCCGGGACGCGGAAGTGTTGTTGGCCAACGCTTTGTTACCCACCCTGCAGTGCGTAAGTTGGTATTTACTGGCTCAACCGCTGTCGGTAAATCCATCATGGCCGGCGCTGCTGATCAAGTGAAGCGAGTGACGCTCGAGCTCGGTGGTAAGAGTGCGAATATCGTCTTCGCTGACGCTGATATTGAAAAGGCTGCAGCAAATGCACCTGGTGGTGTCTTTGATAATGCCGGTCAAGATTGCTGTGCACGTTCTCGCATCTTGGTTCAAGCAAGTGCTTACGACAAGTTCATGGGCCACCTTGAAACCGCAGTGAAGAACTTCCGCTGTGAAGATCCTCGCCTCGAGACCGCCGAGATGGGACCACTTGTCTCAGCGACCCAGTTTGAGCGCGTCAAAGATTTCATGACACCTGATGTGAAGATTGCCTTCCAAGGTACTGCACCTACCGGTAAGGGATATTGGTTCCCACCTACAGTCATTGAGCACTCGAATCTCAATGATCGCGCCTACCGTGAAGAGATCTTTGGACCAGTTGTCTCTGTTGTTCGCTTTGAAGATGAAGCGGATGCGATTCGTATCGCCAATGACTCCGAGTATGGCTTATCGGGCTCGCTCTGGACGCGCGATGTTGGCCGAGCAATCCGCGTAGCTCGCGGAGTTGAATCCGGAAATCTCTCCGTGAACTCAAACTCTGCCGTCCGTTACTGGACCCCATTTGGCGGTTACAAGCAATCTGGACTTGGCCGTGAACTTGGTCCGGACTCCGTTGACTCATTTGTCGAGACTAAGAACGTATTCTTCGATACCCAGTCTTAGTAGTTGATGGATTCTGAGAGGTAGCCTTCTCGCATGAATTCAATCTCGTATTCTCAGGAAGTTCAGGCCGCCCTTGCGGCCAACGGAGCAATTGTTGCGCTCGAATCGACCATCATCAGCCACGGCCTCCCCCGTCCACGAAATCTTGAAGTGGCAATTGAAGTTGAAGAGATCGTGCGCGAAGGTGGTGCGACTCCAGCGACAATTGCACTTATCGATGGCACGATTCATATTGGGCTTGAACGCGATCAACTAGAGCGAATTGCTCATGACCCCTCAGTTGTAAAAGCATCTACCCGTGACCTAGCAGTCATCATGAGTAAGAAGATGAGCGCAGCTACCACTGTCGCTGCTACGGCTCATATCGCCCACATTGCCAATATCCCGGTCTTTGCAACCGGTGGCCTCGGCGGCGTGCACCGTGGTGATGGCTTTGATGAATCAGCCGATCTCACCGCGCTCTCGGTAACACCTATCGTCATTGTCTGCGCTGGTGTGAAATCCATCCTCGATGTCGCTGCAACGTTAGAACGTCTTGAGACTATGGCGATTCCGGTTCTGGGTTACGGCACCCATAAATTCCCTGGCTTCTACCTGACCGACTCCGGTTACACACTTGAACACCGCGTGGACTCCGCTGCCGAGATTGCAGATATTTGGCGCAATCGCTTCCCTGCTCATACCGAGCACTCTGCAATAGTCGTAGCTAACCCAGTCAAAGAAGAACTTGATAAGTCGCTGCATGAGCAACTCTTAAACTCTGGTCTTGCCGCAGCCGATAGTAATCAGATCATTGGTAAGGCAGTGACACCCTTCATGCTCGAGTTCTTCCATCGCGAGAGCAAGGGCAAGAGCCTTGATGTTAATGTGGAGATTATTAAAGCGAACTCTAAACTCGCTGCAGCAATCGCTGTTCAGATAGCTGCACAATAGGCATGTCTTCACAGGTGCGTGTTCTCTGCGTCGGGAACATCATGATTGATGTCATCGCACAGTTGCAAGGTGATATTCATTTCGGTGGTGATACGCGCGCCCAGATTTCAACTCATGGCGGTGGCGCCGCTGCAAATGTCGCAACCTGGCTGGCACACATTGGATCTGTTGTTCATCTCTGTGCGCGAGTAGGGAGAGATGCTTATGGCGCAAGCGTCCTAGCTGAACTTGATAGCTTTGGGGTTGAACACTCTTCGCTCATTGTTGAAGGTACAACCGGCACTGTCATCATCCTTGTCACCCCCGATGGCGAGCGCACCATGTTTCCTGATTGGGCGATTAACTCCACAATCTCGGTCAGCGATCTACCGACGCCACTGGATTTCACCGTGGCGCTCATCTCGGGATACCCGCTTATCGACCCGCAATCTCGTGCCCAAGCAGTGAAGATGTTGCATGCCATCAAAGGGGCTGGTATTCCCGTCATTCTCGATCCCGGAACTGTGGGAGCGCTTAAAGAAGTAGCACCGAGTGAGATCGCCTCCTGGTTAAGCCACGTTGATGCCCTGATCATGAACGAAGAGGAGGCTGACTTTCTCAACTCCATGAGCAGCGAAGTTCCTCTACTCATTATTAAAAAGGGTAAAGATGGCGCGGTAGCGCTACAGCAAGGTCTGCCACCTGTTGAGGTCGAAGCACTTCCCAGCAGTGTTATTGATACAACTGGGGCTGGCGATGCCTTCGCAGCAGGCTTTATTCACTCCTGGGCGAGTGGATTGCCAATCCGGAGCTGCTTGGAGAAAGGTGCACAGACCGCTGCTATTGCGGTGGCGATGGTGGGGGCTAGACCACCTCGCTGAACTGAAATAAACTCGCCAGCGATGAATATCAACTGGAATGAGATCCACGAGCTCGCGACGGTAGCGATGACTCGTTCGTATTCGCCTTACTCACACTTTCCGGTCGGAGTCGCAGCACTTGTCGATGACGGTCGCTATATCTCTGGCTGCAACGTAGAGAATGCCAGTTATGGACTTGGCCTCTGTGCCGAATGTGGCCTGGTCTCAGAGCTGGCTCGCACCGGCGGTGGCCGACTTATTGCCGTTGTCTGTGTCGATGCCGATGGAAACTTCCTCGCTCCATGTGGGCGTTGTCGCCAACTTCTCTTTGAACATGGTGGCGCCGAGATGCTTCTCATGACAGCGGATGGCCCGGAGAAGATGTCAGATATGTTGCCGTGGGCATTCGGTCCAGAAAACCTTAAATGATCTCTCGCTCAATTATTGAAGCAGCGCCCAAGGTACTCCTCCACGATCACGTCGATGGTGGGCTCCGCGCTTCTTCCATGATTGAGATGGCGCAAGAGTGCGGCTATACCGCTCTTCCATTTATGGATGCAGTGCAGCTAGCAGATTGGTATGAAGTAGCCTGCAATTCGGGTTCACTTGTGCGCTACCTGGAAACGTTTACACACACTATCGCCCTTATGCAGACGCGTGAACAGATTGTGCGAGTGGCCCGCGAGGCCGTTATCGATAACGCTCTCAGCGGAGTCGTCTATGCCGAATTCCGCGGAGCTCCTGAACTCTTCACACAGAAGGGGCTATCTCTACGCGAAGTAGTCGAGGCGCATCTAGCAGGTTATGCCGAAGGTGTGGAAGAAGCAGCAAAACTTGGGAAGAAGATTCGGGTCGAGACCATTCTCTGTGGAATGCGACAGAACGACCTAACCCTTGAGGTAGCAGAACTAGCGATAGCGATGCGTGGCCAAGGGGTCTGTGGCTTCGATATTGCCGGCCCCGAGAAGGGCTTTCCACCAACAGATCACCTTGACGCCTTCAACCTTTTGCGAGAGAACGGAGTGCCATTCACTATTCATGCCGGCGAGGCAGATGGTGTGGACTCCATCGCTAAGGCGCTGCATGAGTGCGGTGCACTTCGTATTGGCCATGGCGTGCGAATCATTGATGATATTCACGATGGCGTACTCTCCCCTCTTGCTGAAGAGATCCGCAATCGCCAGATTGTTCTAGAGATAGCCCCTACATCAAACCTTCAAACCGGCGCCGCAAGTAGTTACGCGGCTCATCCAATTGGTGAACTTAAGCGGTTGGGCTTTGCAGTCACACTCAATACCGATAACAGGTTAATGAGTCGTACCTCGATGTCTCGCGAAGCGGAAGAGATTGTGAGCGCCCATGCGTGGACGCTGCAAGATCTTGAAGATGTTGCAATCAATGCGATGAACGCTGCTTTCATATCGCCAGCTGAACGCCATGAAATTATCGAGAATCAGATCAAGGCCGGATATAAGGAGCTCACACATGCCAATTGATTTCAAAGACCCAGCATTTATTGCTAACCCATACCCCGCTCTGAAGGAGCTCCGCTCGTATGGCAAGCCCATCTGGCACGAAGAGTTAGGGCTCTTTCTTGCTGCAAAGCACCGGGATGCAAATGATGTACTCCGCAATAAATCACTGGGCCGCATCTTTATTCCAAAGCAGCCAGAGGATGATTGGCACGACTTCAACTGGCTCCACTCAGACTCGATTCTAGATAGCGAGCCCCCAAAGCACACTCGCCTCCGCTCACTCGTTGCGAAGGCTTTTAATCGAAATAAGATTGAATCACTTCGACCACAAATCGAAGCTCTTACTGATGAGCTCTTGAACGATATTGAGGCGAAGATTGCCCGGGGCGAAAATTTCGACATCATCGCGGATTACGCAGAGCCCCTTCCAGTAAAGGTTATTGCTGCTCTACTTGGCTTCCCGGCTAAGGATGAGCATCTGCTTCGACCATGGTCACAAGCAATTGTGAAGATGTATGAGGTAGGACCGAGTGTGCAGCAGCAAAATGAAGCGAAGCAGGCTGCAAATGAGTTTGCTGATTATGTACATGGCTTGATGTTGGAACGCCGCGTAAACCCTGGAACAGATTTGATCACTGATCTGGCACGGGTTGAGGAGGCTGGCGAGAAGTTAAATGCACAGGAGCTCATCGCGACCTGCGTTCTGCTTCTCAATGCCGGACACGAAGCGAGCGTGAATGGTTTTGGTAACGGCATGGTCGCTGCCTGGGAGAACCCAGATCAGTGGGAGATTCTCAAAACTCGTCCTGATGAGGTGGCAGAGACCGCGATTGAAGAGTTCCTTCGCATTGATGCACCACTTCACTTCTTTGACCGCACCGCAACAGCAGATACTGAGATTGGTGGCGTTGCAATTAAGCAGGGGCAGAAGATTGTGAGCCTACTCGGAAGTGCCAATAGAGATGAAGAGGTCTTTGAGAACGCCGACCAGATGGATATCACTCGTGATCCAAATCCACATATTGGGTTTGGCGCAGGTATTCATTTCTGTCTTGGCGGCCCACTTGCTCGCCTTGAGATGGGTATCTCACTTCCCGCCCTGTTCAAGCGCTTTCCTAATCTTGAGATTGTTGGAACGCCAGTACGTCGACCAACATTCTCGCTCCGAGGCTACGAATCCATCTACGCAACAAATAGAAAGTAAGGTACGGGAATGAAAAATTTAATCCTCGATGTTGATACCGGAATTGATGATGCATTCGCACTCTTGTTTGCAGCTCGCCACCCAGAGATTAATCTCCTAGGCGTCACCTGCGTAGATGGCAATACCAGCCTTCCTAAGGTCATCAAGAACACCATGAAGGTGCTCGATGCGGCAGGTGCAAAAGCTATTCCGGTTGCAGCCGGCGCAACTCGCCCACTCATTGATGAGCCGCGCTATGCCGAGATGGTTCATGGTGAAGATGGTCTTGGTGATCTTGGAACTCCAGACTCACAGCGCGCCTTGGATTCGCGCCCGGCTGTCATTCTGCTTCGCGACCTGATTGAAGAGTCGTCAGCGCCTGTGACCCTAGTTCCATTGGCTCCACTTACAAATATCGCGCTCTTCCTGCGCTCCTTCCCGGAAACTGCGAAGAAGGTTGAACGCATTGTTCTTATGGGCGGTTCAGCTGCCGGTGGAAATGCAACAGCGACGGCAGAGTTCAATGTCTGGCACGATCCAGAAGCGGCAGCAATCGTCTTTAATAGCGGCGTGCCAATCACAATGTATGGCCTCGATGTCTTTATGAAGCCACTCGTCACTCAGAAGCATGCAGATGCCTTGATGGCAAAGCCTGAGGCCTGCTCTCAATTTGCAGGTAAGTTGATCAGCAATTTCATTAAGCAGATGGGCCCTGAGGTAACGCTCGGAGATTACGGCGCAGTCCTAACCGCGTTGAAGCCAGAACTTTCAACGCGTGAGAGCCTTGCCCTCGTGGTTGATACAACTTTTGGGCCTAACCGCGGTCAGACAGCTGTGGATCGCCGCTCATTCTTTGAGCGCGATGATGCACATACCCATGCTCCACGCGTTGATGTCTGCCTAGATATTCAAACTGATGTCTATCGCGAACTCTGGCTGGAGACGATTCAGGGTTAAATCCCGATTGGGTGCCAGACCGTCTTATTCTCAGTGAATGAGAGAATCCGTTGTGGAGTCGCATCCTTGAATGCGTGAATGCGCTTCAAGTTTTCGACTCCTGCAACGCGAACCTCTTTCTCCAGGTTCGCCGAAACTCCACTGATATCCATGCCATCAATATCCATATGTGATGCCATCCATGGAAGAAGTTCGACCGTCTTGCCGGTCAGAATATTCACAACTCCGCCCGGTAGATCTGAAGTAGCGAGTACCTCGCTTAATGAGATTGCTGGAAGTGGGAACTTCTCACTTGCGACAACTACTGCAGTGTTTCCCCCTGCAAGTACTGCACCGAGCGCATCTACCAGACCTAGAAGTGATTGTTTCTGTGGCGCGAATACTCCAACAACCCCAAGTGGTTCTGGCGTTGTGAAGTTGTAGTACGGACCAGATACTGGGTTTGTAGAACCGTAAATTGAAGCAATCTTGTCGCACCAACCTGAATACCAGACCCAGCGATCAATCGCTTCATCAACCTGCTTTGTGGCAGCTGAGCGAGTTGAACCCTCGAGTGCAACAATCTCATCGATAAATTGTGCCTTGCGGCCTTCCAGAACTTCAGCGACACGATAGAGGATTTGACCGCGATTGAAGGCCGTCGCCGATGTCCACCCGGTGAGTGCTGAGCGCGCTGCAACTACTGCGTCGCGTAGATCCTTACGTGAAGCCAGCGCAGGATTAGCGAGGAACTTACCCTTTGCATCGTTGATCTCATAGGAACGGCCAGATTCACTTCGCGGGAAGGCGCCACCGATATAGAGCTTGTAGGTCTTCTTCACATCGATACGCATTACTTGCCTCCCTTGAGATATGCAGAGAGGCCATGTCTTCCGCCCTCACGTCCCCAACCAGATTCTTTGTAGCCACCAAATGGGCTTGCTGGGTCGAACTTATTAAAGGTATTTGCCCAGATGACACCGGCCTTGAGGTTCTTTGCAGTCCAGAGCACCTTGGAGCCCTTATCGCTCCAGATGCCGGCAGATAATCCAAAGGGGGTGTTATTCGCCTTATCGATAGCCTCTTGCGGCGTGCGGAAGGTGAGGACAGAGAGGACAGGACCAAAGATCTCCTCGCGTGCGATGCGCTGTGCTTGCGTCACTCCGGTAAAGATAGTCGGACGGAACCAGAAACCCTTGGCGGGAAGTTCGCAGCCGTTATCCCAGCGTGTAGCGCCTTCTTCGCCGCCTACATCTGCGAGCTCTCTAATCTTTGCAAGTTGGGCACTTGAATTAATTGCTCCCATATCGGTGTTCTTATCCATTGGATCACCGACGCGAATCTGCGACATGCGTCGTTGCAGCTTCTCAATAACTTCGTCGTGAACGCTCTCCTGCACGAGTAGGCGAGAACCGGCGCAGCATACGTGGCCTTGATTGAAGAAGATGCCATTCACAATGCCTTCGATGGTCTCATCAATCGCGGCATCTTCGTAGACGATATTGGCACCCTTCCCGCCAAGTTCAAGGGTGAGGCTCTTCTTGGTACCGGCAACGCTACGGGCAATCAATTTTCCGACTTCAGTAGAACCAGTAAAAGCAATCTTGTCGATACCTGGGTGGTTCACAATATGAGAACCAGTTGCGCCATCACCAGTGAGAATATTTACCACTCCTGGTGGTAGATCAGCCTGCTGACAGACCTCAGCAAAAAAGAGCGCAGTTAATGGGGTTGTCTCTGCTGGCTTTAATACAACGGTATTTCCTGCAGCCAGCGCTGGGGCAATCTTCCACGAGAGCATAAGGAGTGGAAAATTCCAAGGAATAATCTGGCCCGCTACTCCTAGTGACTTCGGGTTATTGCCAACACCGGCATGCTCAAGCTTGTCAGCCCAACCTGCATGATAAAAGAAGTGCGCTGCCGCGAGTGGAATATCCGCATCTCGAGTCTCGCGGATTGGCTTTCCATTATTGAGGGTCTCTAGAACTGCAAATTCACGTGCGCGCTCCTGAAGAATGCGTGCGATACGGAAGAGATACTTTCCACGCTCTGCTGGAGATAACTTTGACCAGACCTTTGTATACGCGGCGCGCGCTGCGGCCACAGCCTTATCTACATCATCCTTAGATGCATATGCGACCTTGGAGAGAACTTTCTCGTTCGCCGGGTTAATAGTTGGGAAGGTCATTCCACCCTTTGCTGGTACGAACTTGCCATTAATGAAGAGGCCATATGAATCAGCAATATTCACTACTGAAGCCGATTCTGGAGCAGGGGCATATTCAAAGGTCATGATTAATCCAATGTGACATAGTTAGGGCCAGCGTAATGACCATCGCGGAGTTTCATTCTTTGCATTAATAAATCATTCAGTAACGCACTTGCACCAATGCGAAATAGTTGTGGGTTGAGCCACTGGGCACCAGCGGTCTCGTTAACTAATACGAGTTGTTTGATGGCATCTTTAGTGTTACGAATTCCACCTGCTGGCTTAACACCGATCTTCACCCCGGTCTGAGCGTAGAAGTCTCGGACTGCTTCTAGCATTACTAAGACCACCGGCGGAGTTGCGGCTGGGGAAATTTTTCCGGTTGAGGTCTTAATAAAATCCGCACCTGCTGCCATCGCCAGGAATGATGCCTTTCGGACATTGTCGAGAGTGACGAGTTCGCCGGTCTCAAAGATAACTTTCAGATGCGCTCTATCTCCACATAACTCTTTGATGTAAACGATTTCAGTGAAGACCTTCATGATATCTCCCGCGAGAAATGCACCGCGATCAATCACCATATCAATCTCGGTCGCTCCGGCATCCAGGGCATCTTGAGTATCACGAATCTTTACTTCGCGAGAGGCTCGACCCGATGGAAATGCGGTTGAGACGGCAGCGACTGGAATATCTGCTCCACCAATTGCATCCAAATGTTTTCGTGCGACCGCGACCATATCGTTGTAAACACAGATAGCCCCAACATGAGGCACAGTGGCATCTGTGGAATCTGGTCGCACCGCTTTGTTGCAGAGCGCGCGAACTTTTCCTGGAGTATCTGAACCTTCCAACGTTGTTAAATCAATCATTGAAATTGCAGTATCGATAGCCCAGCTCTTGGATGTGGTCTTAATGCTTCGAGTACCAAGCATTGCTGCCCGTGCATGTGCACCGACCTCATCAACTGGCGGAAGGGCTTGGAGCATCGCTCTTAGAGAGCTCTCCGTGCCATCGACTAATAACATGCAATACCCTCCATTAACTTCCGTCATTCTAGCCAATGAGGACTCTTATTTACTAGGCAAATTCGCTCGTAATCTATTCACGCTCAACATTTCTGGCTAACCTATGTCAATGAGCGTTACACCTATCATTCTTGATTGCGATCCAGGCCACGATGATGCGATGGCGATAATCCTTGCTGGATATAGCCCAAAGATAAAACTCCTCGGAATTTCAACGGTCTCCGGAAATGGTGCGATTGAAAAGGTCACTGAGAACGCGCTGCGCATCTGCACTTTAGCGAAAATAAATGTACCCATCGCTCAAGGATCTGGAGTCTCTCTCCTCGGGGCTGCGGAAGCTGCCACCGATATTCACGGTGAGACTGCATTAGATGGCGCTGACCTGCCCGCGCCTGCATTTGCATTGCAGAAGATGAGTGGCGTGGAGCTCATCGGCAAGTTGGTTCGAGAATCAACCGAGAAGGTAACTCTCGTTGCAACAGGTCCGCTGACTAATATTGCGCTCTTTCTCAAGCTCTATCCGGAGCTAGTAACAAATGTCGAGCAGATTGTCTTTATGGGAGGTAGCGCTTCACGAGGAAATCGCACTCCCTATGCCGAGTTCAATATTTGGATGGATCCAGAGGCGACCGATGTGGTGCTGAAGTCTGGTCTGCCGTTGACGATGTGCGGGCTTGATGTAACCCATCAGGCGCTCGTCACTAAGGAAGTTTTTGGTGAGTTGGAAGCCATGGGAACCGAACTTTCGAAGAAGATCATTGGTCTGATGAAGTTCTTTGCGAAGACTTACGATGAAGTCTTTGAGATGCCAGATCCACCATTGCACGACCCAGTAGCAGTCGCATTTCTTATTGACCCCACTGTGGTGACCTGCAAGTTCGTTAATGTTGAAGTAGAACTTAAAGGCGAATTCACCAGAGGCGCAACGGTCGTTGATCTGTTCGATCGGGGTGGAGGTAAGCGCAACTGCACAGTCGCACTTAACCTCGACGCCCCTAAATTTTGGAAGATGATGCTCGATGCTGTCAGAGCAGCGGGAGCAGCTTCTTAGCCAACATCCTTGCCCGCCGCCTTATCGACCGCGATGATCTCCCGCAGCGCTTGAACTGCAGTATCAAGCAAGGTATCTAGTGGTGGCATTGGCTCTATGCCATGCATCGCCATAATTCCACCGGCGCGAACGCGAAGCATGGAGGCAATAACGAAGAGCGCTGACGCCTCCATCTCGGAGCAGAGCGCTCCACCAATCTCCCAAGCACGCCAACGATTGAGCAAGTTCTGTGAGACGCCCATGCGCTCCGGCTCATGTTGACCATAGAACGAGTCCTTTGATTGGGTGATGCCGGTACGTGTTACCGCGCCCGTCTTCTTCGCAGCGCGCTGCAAGGCCAGAACGAGTTCAATATCTGCAATCGCCGGGAATTCAACTGGCATGTAATGCAGTGATGTTCCTTCATCGCGGATGGCGGCGGAGATGATAGCGAGTTCACCAGATTTAATATCTTTCTGAATCGCACCAGATGTACCGACCCGAATAAAGGTGTCAGCGCCTACCCGGACGAGCTCTTCGAGAGCAATCGCAGCAGAAGGACAACCAATGCCCGTTGATGTAACGGAGACTTTCACGCCATCGAGGTATCCGGTATAGGTCACGTACTCGCGATTTGATGCGACAAGTTGTGGGTTATCAAAGAGTCGAGAGATTGGCTCGCAGCGGCCAGGATCACCTGGTAGCAGCACATACTTACCGACATCGCCCTTTTCCAGCTGAACGTGATACTGCTTACCGTTATCTGATTCCATTGTTACATCTCCTTAAGTTGGTTAAAGCGCCTTAACTCGTTCAATGAAAAAATCCATAAAGCCATCGACATCTACGCCCATGGCCACCTTCGCATTTGGCTTCGCACCAGTTGCGTAAAAATGGTCTGCAGTTGTCTTAGCAGAGGTGTGGATACCAGCGAGCTCGACTGTGACATGGTAATCACGGTAGGTACAGAGATCTGGTCGGATCAGGAGTGCGGCTGCTAACGGATCATTAATGGCACAGCCATCAATTTTTTGATACTCGTCATGGAACTCCATATAGAACCGGGTAGAGTCTTCAATAAACTTCACTATCTCCGGTCGCGCACCTGCTAGCGCTTGGATATGGCGTGGTTGGAAGATACATTGATAAGTAACATCTAGCGGCACAATCGTTAAATCAAAGCCGGTCCGCAAGATGAGGTCATAGGCATGCGGATCACAGAAAACGTTGTACTCTGCACTCGGCGTCGCATTTCCTGGAAAGTGGATGGCCCCACCCATTGAAACCACGTTCTTGATTAGGGGGATGATGGAGGGATCTTTGCGGATGGCGAGCGCGAGGTTTGTGACCGGCCCAATCATCAGCATCGTAATTTCATGGGGATACTGATGTACAAGATCAATAATGAGGTCAGCGGCGTGCTTGCTCTCTACCTGCTTTGTCGACTGTGAAAGTGTGGCATAACCAAGGCCGCCGTCACCATGGGTCTCTTCTGCAATCGTCAGTGACTTCACAAGCGGTTCACTCGCTCCGCGTGCGATGGGAACGTTGAGCAACCCGGCTAACTCCGCAATATCCAAGGCATTTCTCGTGCACTTATCGACAGAGGTATTTCCATGGGTCACGGTGATCGCCTCAAGAGAAATCTCAGGCGAGGCAGATAGAAGAAGAAAAGCGAGCGCATCATCAATCCCCGGATCGGTATCGAGAATGATTCTCATAGCGCTGCCCCCTCTGCGTGCTTCTTACGATAGTCAAGAACACCATACAGGGCGATGATGGTCGCGGTGGCGGCAGCGGCCGTCACCACATAGAAACCATTCCATGCACCGAAGTGGTTTACGACCAATCCAACGATAAAACTTCCCAGAGTGATTCCGAGCGAGATGGCCGCCCCGAGATAGGCAAAGGCCTCGTTCAGCCGATCTGCCGGCACTAAATCTTTGGCGAAGGCATTTGCTGCGATGAGGGTTGGTGAGATTGCCAGGCCAGAGAGGGCGACTAACCAAGCAAGCGCATGGTAATTATGGATAAAGAGCAGAGTTGACGTTGCAACAGTCATAAAAGCCAGCGCAAGAGCGAATCGGAGCCCGGCCGCACTCTTCCAGTTATGAAGACCATACAAAGTGCCCGCTACCAGGCTGCCAATCGAATACAGGGCTACGAGAACCCCACCACTCCCCTCGTGCCCAGAAAGCTTGGCAGAAGCAAGGATTGCCACCGTATTGCCGCCGAATACCATTCCTAAAAAGGTGAGTGAGAGCAATAGCGCTTTCATATCAGGGTAGGCAATGAGTCCCCCAACACGCTTCTCGCGATTCTCGGCAATGTCATGATGGCTGGCAGAGAGTGCGATACCGAGAGTGCCCACTACGAGAAAACCAAGGGATGCCTGCATAGTAAATGCCGGCGAACGCCAACTGTAAAGGATGCCCGCGAGTGCTGGTCCGGTAACGAAAGCAATCTCATCCAGGACCGCTTCGATAGAGAGTGCACGGCCGAGATCATTCTGATCAGTGAGTGCACGGCTCCACCTAGTACGAGTAAAACTTCCGATATTAGGAAGGGTCGCTCCCGCACAGGCGGCAGTGAACATGATGGCAAAGGTAGAACTATGGCTGAAATGAATAAGCGCGAGAATTGATATGAAATTTACCGAGGCGATAGGAATGATGACGCGGCGCGTTCCGAACCGATCCGCTGCCTGACCAAATTTGGGACCAAAGATTGCACCAGCGAGGGTGTAGCTAGCTGAGGCAAGCCCTGCAACGGCATAGGAGTCCCGCGTCTTTGCAATGAGCAAGACAATCCCAACTGGATTTATTGCAAGTGGCATTCGGCCAATCATTCCGAAACCAAAGGTCTGTAGCGCACGCGGCTTGCGAAGTGCACTTACATATGACCCAAGCAAGTAGAACCTCGCATCTCTAGAAGTTTTAGAAAAGGTAAAAAATTAATACATCGTTGTTTTAGTCAAGTGATGCGGCCAGTGGGTGGCGTGGTAGGCCTTCCAGAAACGGAAATCTACTTGTGGCTGTAGCAGTGGGGTAAAAGTTGGACGCCGCTTATTGATTGCATCGGTGAGCTTTGCAATGGAGTAAATCGAAGCGGCGCGTAGCTCAATCTCAGCGGCGCTATCGCGCTTTACCTCGGTGAGTGAGTTGATGTGGAGTTCAAGTTCTGGTTCATACTCAAATATCCCGGTCACTCGAAGGCCAACCGGCACGATGTAATCAGCAAATGCAGTCAGCATCTGCGCATCCTCTAGCG
This sequence comes from uncultured Actinomycetes bacterium, assembly GCA_903854185.1. Lineage (GTDB taxonomy): Bacteria > Actinomycetota > Actinomycetes > Nanopelagicales > Nanopelagicaceae > PALSA-747. The sequence goes on along the minus strand of CAINVP010000006.1, from coordinate 11,564 downwards.
CCCAGGCCCCGCGGGGAGATAGGGCTAGATGCATCCCCCAGATGCCAAGTTGAGCCAACTTATACATCTCAACTTTATGACCGTTGTAATCGCTAACGTCCTCAAACCTAGGGAACTCGGTAACGAGGCGCTCTAACAGCCCATTGCCATTGTCATAGAGGCGAGGCGAGCAATCTCGGACGAAGGCATGGAACTTGCCACCGTAATCTGCGACTAGCTTCTCGCCAACTTGACGTAGCAGGATAAGGCGCTCATCGAGCATCGGGATTTCAATATTGCCAGAGAAGATGTGTGCTAATTGCTCACGAGTAATAGTCGCTAGATAGTGGCCATCGAAGAATGGGATTCCTTCGCCCATTGTCCGATGAAAGCAGGCACCCATTGCTTCACTATCTGAGTAGGTCCTACCTAGGTATTCAGTTTGAAATTTTACGCCAGTATCGAAATCGGTAAAGGCAAAGTTCAAAACATTTGTGACCAAGGTGAGATCCATGAGGAAATTTGCATCGTTACCAAAGTCAAAGAGCGAAGAGCCATCAGGTTTAGCGAACTCCTCGAAGGCCATCCAGTCGGCTACCTCGTTGATCTTCTTCTCGTTGACATGCAGAAGCGTTGCGCTCTCAACGACTGGGATGACGCTCTTGAGAACGCGGCTCTCCCACATCTGGCTCTGACCAGACACGAATTACTCTTCGCCCTTACGATACGGCGCGCCGGCCATTGCAGGTGGCCGCAGCCGTTGGGATAGGAAGGCGAGCACGATAATAGTTGTCAGATTTGGGAAGAATGTAACGAACTCATCCGGTACAACTTTTTGGGCGAAGAAGTAGAAGAGCACAAGGCTGCCACAGACGAGGCTGATAATCGCTACCTTAAATTTCTTCTGATAGAGCTTGATCAGGGCAACAATGACCGCGATCGCGACCACTGCAAGAAGAGTTGCATGTACGGAATCAGATTGGCGAATGCGCAGCGCATCAGTCCAACCAAAGAGGACAGCTCCTGCAAAAACTCCCATTGGCTTCCAGTTACCGAAGATGACGGTTGCCAGTCCGATATAACCACGGCCCGCAGTTTGGTTCTCTAGGTAGTGACCGGTGGAGACGACTGAAATGTAGGCGCCACCCAACCCAGCAAGTGCGCCCGAGACGGCGATGGCGATAAACCGGGTGCGATAGACATTGACGCCGAGTGACTCTGAGGCGACTGGATTCTCGCCCGAGAAGCGGACGCGTAGACCAAACTTCGTTCGCCAGAGAATCCAGATTGTGAGTGGCAGAGCCATCATTAAGAGCAACGAGGCCCAAGAGGTGCGGGTAATCAGTCCTGCGATGATTCCTGCCAAATCAGAGATAAAGAAGTAGTGCTTATGCTCTAGTGAAATCAGATGAGGGCTCAGCCAGGGAACGGTGAAGAGCGCAATCGGTTTTACATAAGGCGAGGTCAAGATATCTCCACCAGCAGGTGGGAAGTAAACGCCTGAAAGGAAGCGAGTGGTTCCATATGCAAGGAGGTTGATTGCCAAACCGGAGACTGCCTGATCAATTCCAATCCGAACAGTCAGTAGAGCGTGCAGGAGGCCGGCAATGATTCCACCAATTGCCGCAGCGAGCATTCCAACCCACGGACCACTCTTAAAGCCAAACCAAGCGCCCATCCAGGTGCCGACAATCATCATTCCTTCGAGGCCAATATTGATTACACCGGCACGCTCTGACCAGAGTCCACCAAGACCGGCCATCAGAAGTGGAATGGAGAAGCGAAGGGTTGCACCTGATGCGCCATCCGATGTGATGTCATTTGCTCCCGTCCAAATCTGAATCAGAGAGAGAGCCGCTAGTGCCAGACCTGCTACCAGATAGAGGCGAGCAGGTGAGCGAAGAATATCTTTCACGCGATTTACAGTGCTCATGGCTACTTCACCGCCTCCTTTGTTGTGCTCTCAACAGCGGCAGCGCCGACCAATCGTTGTTGCTGCAAGAGATTGATTCTCTTAACAAGCTCGTAAGAGACCACAGTTGAAATGATGATAATTGCCTGCATCACAGTCACGATCTCTACCGGAACACCGTATAGATCAAGGGCTGGTGCCGCCCCTTCCAAGAAGGACCAGAAGAAGGCAGCAAAGGCGATTCCGATAGGTGAACTGCGACCAATCAGAGCAAGGGCAAGACCGGTGAGGGCGTAGCCGTTAGGGAAGGAGAGGCTGTAGTTGTGGGTGTTGCCCATCATCTCACCGATACCTGTAAGACCGGCGATGCCGCCTGAGATTGCCATCGTAATAAAAATCATTCGAGGGGCATTAATTCCACTTGCTCGTGCGGCACGAAATGACATTCCGGTTGCACGGAGGTTGAAACCAAAGACGCTCCGATTGAGAAGTACCCAATACAGCGCTCCGATTGCAATCGCTACGAAGATATAACTGTAGAGATTTCCGCCGGCGATATGAAAACTTGGTAGCCAGCCACTCTTTGGAACAGGAGGTGTCTGGGAGTTATTCGATCCCGGCAAGTTGTAACCCAGGCGAGTTGGTTGGAGCAGGTAAGTAATCAAACCTGAAGCAATTGTATTTAACATGATGTTAGAGATAACTTCAGAGATATTTCGCTTAACCTTTAGATAACCAGCAATAGATGCCCAGAGCGCGCCAACTACCACAGCAGTTGTCATGATAAGTAGTACATGCAGAACTGGCGGAAGATGAACTTGAGCTCCAACGACGGCTGCAAAGAAGACAGCGAGGCGATACTGCCCATCAATACCTATATTGAACAAGAGCATCTTGAACCCAATAGCGGCAGCTACGCCAGCTAAGTAGTACGCGACTGTCTGGTTTACCTCAGAGACTAGGTTGCTACCTTGACTTCCGAAGTCCCACAAAACCTTGAAGGTGCCAAATGGCGAAGCGCCTTTTAACAGGAGAATGAGGGAGGTGAGGCCAATCGAAAAAATCACTGATGCAAGTGGGGCCATCAAAGCCCAGAACCATTTCTTCTGTGTCATGCGATCTTCTCCCCCGTCATAGCCATTCCCAGCGTCTCCGGCGTCGCCTTCTTGGGATCAAGATAATTCGTTATCTCACCACGAAAGATCACAGCAATCCGATCTGACAATTTGAAGATCTCATCGAGATCAGCTGAGACTAGAAGAACTGCCGCCCCATTCCTGCGAGCTTCAATCAAGTGGTTCCAGATGATTGCCTGCGCTCCCACATCTACTCCTCGAGTTGGTTGCGCAGCAATCAGAACTTTTGGAGCCCCTGCCATCTCGCGACCCACAATAAATTTCTGTTGATTTCCACCCGAGAGGGCGTGTGCCGCAACGTTGATACTTGGAGTCCGAACATCAAATTCGGAGACGATGCGCTCTGAATCACTCTTCGCTGCAGATTTATTTACCCACAAGCCATCCGCCATCGGCGCAGTTCCTTGATGTCCAAGGACTCGGTTCTCCCACAGTGATGCTCCGAGCAGCAGGCCATCACGGTGGCGATCTTGTGGAATGTAGCCAACGCCGGCATCACGGATTTGGCGAGTAGTTGCAACACTTGCATCCAGGCCAACAATCTCAATGGAGCCGGAGTCAGCCTTCACTAGCCCCATGATTAATTCGATAAGTTCGGATTGGCCATTTCCCTCAACGCCGGCAAGCCCGACAATTTCGCCACTAAAAATATCTAGCGAGAGCTCATTGATTACTTTTCGACCATCATGATCGGTAAAGGAGACTCCCTCTACCTTCAACGCCTTATCGCTACCCCGTGACGACTCTCCGGGATGCGGTTCAGGGAGTGCGCCCCCAATCATGTATTCGGCGAGCGCCTTCTTTGACGTCTCTTTCGGATGAACATTTGCGACGGTTGTGCCTCGGCGCATAACTGTGATGTCATCTGCGATTTGAAGTACCTCATCAAGCTTATGCGAGATAAAGATGATGGTCAGTCCATTTGAAGTAAGACCTTTGAGATTTGAAAAGAGTTCGTCCACCTCTTGCGGCACAAGCACGGCAGTTGGCTCATCCAAGATAAGTATTTCAGCGCCACGAAAGAGAACTTTGGCAATTTCAACTCGCTGGCGCTCGCCTACGCCAAGGCTAGCTACGAGTTGATCCGGGTCAATCTCAAGGCCGTATCGCTGGCTAATTTCAGTGAGTTTCTCGCGCGCAGCTGCATAATGAATAGTTCCGAGCGCTCCAGTTGGTTCGCTTCCAAGAATCACATTCTCTAATACCGTTGCATTATCTGCGAGCATAAAGTGTTGGTGCACCATGCCGATGCCCTTGGCTATCGCATCTTGTGGGCTCTTCAGGTTGAGCTCTTCACCACGCACTCGAATCGAACCTGAGTCAGGCTTTACCAAACCGAAGAGAATCTTCATCAGTGTCGATTTACCGGCGCCATTTTCACCGATAATGGCGTGGATTGATCCACCCTCAATCGAGATATTGACATTGTCATTTGCGACTACGCCAGGGTATTTCTTTCCGATACCGATTATCTCAATTACCTTCGTCAACTCTGACCCCTAACTTCATAATCTCCGTGATAAGTGACTTTGCGCCCACCGAACCATTACTGGGGTGGGCGCAAAGTACTTACTTATTCGTTTTCTTCTTTATGCCTTTGTTGGATCTGTTGGAACGACAATTGTTCCAGCTGCGATCTGCTTAGCAAGGGCGTTAACTGTCTTCTGAATTGCTGCAGAGACATGTCCGCCTGTAAGTGCGTATCCGACGCCACCGTTGGTGATATCGAAGTACTTGTTCTGTGCCTTGAACTTGCCTGTCTTAACATCGGTGAGGAATGAAGCCACGCCAACGTTTACATTCTTAAGAGCAGAGGTCAAGATTGCCTTTGCAGAACCACTTGAGATATTTGATGCGAACAGTGCCTCATCAGCATCTACGCCGATTGAGAACTTGCCCTGCTCTTGAGCTGCCTGATGTACGCCAGCACCGGTTCCACCAGCTGCTGCGTAAACAACATCTGCACCATTCTGGTACATACCGAGAGCCGCTTCATGGCCCTTATCTGGAGCGTTGAAGCCACTGAAATCAGGTGGGGTTGAGATGTAGGTGACATCGACCATATCTGTTGGCTTGATTTTGTGAACACCAGCAGTGAAGCCAGCTTCGAATGCCTGAAGCAATGGTGTCTTTACGCCACCGATGTATCCGACATGGCCGGTCTTTGAGGTGAGAGCTGCAATTGCTCCAACAAGGTATGAACCCTGTTCAGCCTTGAAGTTCAAACCTTCAACGTTAGGCAAGTTGATGCTGTTATCGTCAACGATTGCAAACTTAACCTTTGGGAAAAGTGGTGCAACTGTCTTGACAGCTGTGATGTAGTTGAAGCCAACTGCAACGATTGGGTTTGCACCAGCCTGTACGAGCAACTTGAGGCGTGATGAACGTGTTGCATCTGTATCAGCATTTGTTGCCTGTGACTCCTTGAGGCCTGCGCCTGGGTACTTCTTGAGGTAATCGGTGTAACCGATGTATGCGAGCTGGTTGAAGCCAGGTTGGCTACGTCCGCCCAAGTCATACGCGATACCTACGATGACCTTCTTTGTTGCTGCATGTGCAGCTGGAGCTGCAACAGCGAAAACGAGGCTTGCACTTGCAAGAACTGCAACGCCTAGCTTTCCGAGGGACTTCTTCTGCATGGGTATTTCTCCTTTTTGGTTTTTGAGTGATCACTCATATTTCACAAGAACTTTTTGAAGATTGGTTATCTCCACCTAGCTCTTGCTTTGTGCAGGTAGACCCGTTGGAGGGGCACACGATCCTCTTTCGATGAGGTGTACATCCACCACTGAGTGCTGTGGGGAAAGCTCTGTGTTCGTGGCAAGCGCCGAAATCCGCGCTAAGAGGATGCGCATTGCCTCTGCGCCTTGGGCCTCGAAATGTCTAAATACTGCAGTCAATCCAGGCTCAATAAGAGTCGAGAAATCAAGATCATCGAATCCGATAATTGAAATATCGTCAGGAATCCGAACTCGCTTCTCTTTCAACGCTTCCAATGCACCAATGCTCATAAAGTTATTGCCGGTAATAACGGCAGTAGGAGGGTTCGGATCCTCAAGGAGCTTCACCATGGAAGCGTATCCACCTTCACGAGTAAAGTCAGATTCGATTAGGTAACTTTCTTGTAACGCAATCTTCTGCTTGCGCAAGGCCGAGGTGTATCCCTCGGCACGGAGCCGGCCTGGTGTGGTGTGTAGCGGACCGGTAATCATCGCAATCTTCTGATGACCCAGTTGGATGAGGTGTTCAGTCGCCAATCTTGCGCCTTTGACATTATCGACGAGAACCGAATCAAATTTTTCAGCATCTGCTGTGATGCGGTCCACAAAGACGATGGGGAGTCCGTACTTACTGAAGAAGGATGGTCCCTCATCATCCTCTTGAAGTGGCGAGAGAATTACACCATCTACCCGCCCAAAGAGCTCCCCCAGAATTTTCTCTTCTCGCTCGCGAATTGCGCCGGAGTTAACCAGCATCACCATATGCTCTTCTCCTGCGACCGTTTCAGCTCCGGTTGCAATGGCGGCGAAGAATGGATTAGAGATATCTGGAACGACAATGGCGATGGTGCCGGTCCGTCCAGATTTCAGATTTCGCGCAGCGGCGCTGGGGCGATAATTCAATTCGTGAATTGCGTTCTCAATCTCATCTCGCTGCCGGACATTAAATCCGCTGAGATATCTGGAGACAGTAGCGACCGAGACTCCAACGCGTTGGGCGACATCAGTGATTGTTACACCCGACAAGCTGTCACCTCCACTTTGCGGTCGATCCGGCCGGAATACTGAGAACGATTGCAGGAGCGTATCCCTAGGAGTAGATTCCGTCTACGAATTTTTAAATAAATCTGTTGAGTGAGATTGGGCGGACTCTAGATGCCTCATATCGTGGTCGTCGGCAGCACAATGATTGACATGATCGCCTATGCCCAGCGCTTACCCGGGGCGGGCGAGACTGTTCAGGGCGATACCTTCGCCCTCGGCTTCGGCGGCAAGGGTGCAAATCAGGCGGTAATGGCCCGTAGGTGTGGCGCCAAGGTAACGATGGTAAATACGTTGGGTGATGATGTCTTTGGGGATACGACTCTGAAGAATTTTCTTGAGCAGGGAGTAGATACCGAGTTTATTAACCGTGTGCCAGGCCCAAGCGGGGTCGCCCCCATCTGGGTGGAGCCGAATGGGACAAACCGGATCATCTGCGTCCCGGGTGCAAATAATGCGATGACTACCGAACAAGTCGAGAGCGCACTCTCGGCAATGCCTGAGATCGATCTGGTCATAGGCCAACTCGAGATTCCGCAAGCGGTTACAGCAGCTGCCTTTAGAAGCGCACAAGCGAGAGCAATTCCAACGATTCTCAACCCGGCGCCGTTCGCGCCCATCTCCGACGAGTTATTAGCGGCCGTCGATTGGCTTATTCCAAATGAGAGCGAATTTGCTGCTCTCCATCCTGAGGGAAAGCAACCAGAGTCTGATCAGATCATTGAAGAGTTTGCCAAGATGCTCAAGATGCGAGTCGTTGTCACACTCGGTGAGGCCGGTGCCGCATATAGCGATCGAGGCAATCCTGTGGTCCGCATCAGCGCTCCGAGGGTAAGTGCGATTGATACAACTGGCGCGGGTGACTCCTTTGTCGGCGCCTTCTCCTTTGCGCTCTCGAGTGGCCTGAGCGAGTCAGAATCGATTCGATTAGGCTGTCTCTGTGCTTCTGAGAGCGTAACTCGCCTTGGAACCCAATCTTCCTACCCAACTGCCGACCAGGCAGCAGAGTTAATAAGGAGCGTCCGTGGCAGCTGATTCCAGTTTCGATATCGTCTCAGAGATTGACCATATGGAGGTTGATAACGCCTTCAATCAGGCTGATCGTGAGTTGGGTACCCGCTTTGATTTTAAAAATACCGGAACGACTATTGAGAAGAGCGGCGAGAAGATCAATATCGAGGCCGATACCGAAGAGCGCGCTAACGCGGCGCTGGAGGTTCTTAAGGAGAAGCTCATTAAGCGCGGGGTTTCACTGAAGCACCTCAAGCCATCTGAGCCAGTCCTTAGTGGCAAGGTCTACAAAATCTCCTGCGAGTTAAAAGAGGGAATCTCAACCGAAGATGCCAAGAAGATTGCAAAGTTGATTCGAGATGAAGGCCCTAAGGCAGTCAAGACTCAGATTCAAGGCGATGAACTCCGAGTAACGAGCAAGAGCCGTGATGACCTCCAAGAAGTTATCGCCCTGGTGAAGGGACATCCGTGGGAGTTTGCAGTTCAGTTTACGAATTACAGATAAGCCGAAGTGAATAAGAATCGGACTGGCCTACTCTTTGGACTTTCAGCCTTTGGCCTCTGGGGTTTTGTAGCGCTCTACTGGTCACACCTAGAAGAAGCTGGCGCCTACGAAATTGTTGCTAACCGCTCAATCTGGACGCTGATCTTCTGTCTCACTATTCTTGCCTTTACCAAACAACTCAAGCCCATGTTCGCCCTCATTCGAACGCCTCGAATTGCAGTTGGGCTCTTCATCGCCTCGCTCTGTGTGACAACAAATTGGATCGTCTTTATCTGGGCAGTTAACCATGGCCATGTTGTGGAGACATCACTCGGGTATTACATCATTCCAGTATTTATGATTGCTACTGGAACCATATTTCTGAAAGAGAAGATGCGGCCATTGCAATGGGTCGCAACGGCGATTGCTGCAGTGGGTGTACTGGTCCTCACGGTTGGCTATCACCATCCGCCCTATGTTGCGCTAGCGCTGGCAGTTTCGTGGGGCGCATACACAATCATTAAGCGGGAGTTAAAAGTACCTGCAGTTCAAAGCCTGGCGATTGAAGGGCTCTTTCTCGTCCTGCCCTTTCTCGCCTTTATCGCCTATCTTGCCCATCAAGGCAGGAACCATTTCGGCCACGGCCTCTCGATGACCCTCCTACTTATAGGTGGCGGGCTCGTCACTGGGATTCCACTGCTCTTCTTTATTGGCGCAGCAAACCGCCTTCCGCTCACTACCCTCGGACTGATGCAATACATCACGCCATCGCTCAGCTTCATGATTGGCGTATTTGTTCGCCACGAAGAGATGTCGACCTACAGATGGGTCGGATTTATCGTGGTCTGGATTGCGCTCTTTGTATTAAGTACCGACCTCATTCAATCAAGCAGAGCGGTCAGCAATAGCGTTACAGAGTGATTCCAGGGCGGATTTTGCTGGCCCATCTGGAAGTGGTGCAAGTTCTGCCAACGCTGAATCTAAATACTGATGTAGGAGCGCCTTTGCTGATGCTAACGCGGGGTGAGTACGCAGTTGCTTCAAGGTTGCCTGAACAACTTCTTCATCCTCGATCGGGCCACTGAGGAGTGCCTTTAATTCGGCATCCTCAGGGCGATCTGATTCAATAATGAAGAGAGTGACAAGTGTCGGTACTCCCTCACGTAAATCGGTACCAGGAACCTTGCCAGAGCTCTCGCTCTCAACATCGAGCACATCATCTGCAAGTTGAAAGACTATTCCCACCTTCTCGCCAAAGGCCGAGAGGCGTTCAATTGTCTGAGCTGGCGCACCGGCGAACATTGCGCCAAAACGTGCGCTAGTTGCTATCAGTGAGCCAGTCTTTCCCTCGATGACCTTAATGTAATGCTGTAAGAGCGAGAGGCCTTCTGTAGTTCCTTGGGTCTCGGAAATCTGTCCGATGACTAAGCGCTCGAAGGTCTTCGCTTGAAGTCGAACCGCTTCCGGCCCTAAATCGGCCAACAAATCAGAGGCCTTCGCAAAGAGATAGTCACCCGTCAAGATAGCAACGGTGTTATTCCATCGAATATTTGCACTTGGAACTCCGCGGCGCATAGCCGCCTCATCCATCACATCATCGTGATAAAGAGTTGCAAGATGGGTCAACTCGCAGACGACAGCTGATTCAATAATTCCGTTAGCGTTCGGATCTCCAAATTGAGAGGCAAGTAGCGCTAGTAGCGGTCTCACTCGCTTACCACCAGCCTCAACTAGGTGGCGTGAGGTCTCTACTACCAGCGGATAATCACCCGTGATGTGCGAGCGAAGTAGCGCCTCCACCTCAACCATGCGTGCTCCGAGAAAGTTATCTAACTCCGGGTCGATTACTGGGATACCAGTATTGCTGCCAGCCATTAATTGATGAAGCCAGCGAGTGCATCAACGGTATTGAGCAGCAGGCCCGGCAGAACTCCAAGGAGCAGCGTTGCCACAGCACAAATGACAATGACAGTTCGACTCTTCATTGATGGAATCTCAACGGTCACTGAATCTGACTTTGGATCGGTAAAGAAGAGAATCAAAATCAGGCGGAGATAGAAGAAAACTGAAATTGCACTTGCAAGGACCGCGATGAGAACTGTGACCTTATTGCCTGATTCAAAGGCCGCCTTGAAGAGTGAGAACTTAGCGATAAAGCCGCTGGTGAGTGGGATACCGGCAAAGCTCAATAGAAAGAGCGCAAAAGTACCGGCGATAAGCGGTGACTTCTTTCCTAGCCCTGCCCAACGGTTTAGATCAGTCACTTCACCAGTGGAATCACGGACGAGGGTAATAATCGCAAAAGCGCCGATTGTCGCGAATCCATAAGAGAAGAGATAGAACATCGAGGCCTTAAGCCCTGAGAGATTAAGGGCAAGTACTCCAAGTAATAGAAAACCAGCATGTGCAATAGATGAGAAGGCGAGTGAGCGCTTTGCATCGCGTTGGGAGATTACCGCGACCGAGCCGACTGCCATCGTGAGTATCGCAATTGCGGAGATAATCGGGCGCCACTGTTGCTGATCAGCTGCGAGTGCAACGTAGAAGATGCGAAGTGTTGCTCCGATTGCAGCCATCTTTGTGCACGCTGCCATAAAGGCGGTGATAGGAGTTGGTGCACCTTGATAGACATCTGGTGTCCATGAATGAAATGGCACAGCACCAATCTTGAAGAGCAGCCCCACTGAGAGGAAGACAATTCCGATAAGTAGGAAGAGGTCATTTCCGGCACCAGCTGTGATTGCCGATGCGATGCCATTCAAGGTAAGGGTGCCGGAATAGCCATATAGGAATGCACTTCCAAAGAGGAAGAATGCGGAAGAGTAAGCACCGAGCAAGAAGTACTTCAGCGCCGCCTCCTGCGAGAGCAATCTACGACGACGCGAGAGACCGGCCATCAAATAGAGCGGAAGTGATAGAACTTCAAGAGCCACAAAGAGCGTGATGAGATCTGCTGCAATTGGAAAGAGCAGCATTCCGCTTACGGCAAAGAGTGTGAGTGGATAAATCTCACTCTGTTCGTGCCCCTTTGAGATCGCGCTCTGTTCTTCTACTGAGCCAGGAATAGTTGCTGCTTGCGCAGTGAAATTATCTCGGTCGGAGATAAGGAGAACACCAAGGATTGCAAGCAGAAGAATTGTTCCTTGAAAGAATATTCCGGTGCCATCAATAGCAACGGATGCGACCGCTGCCTGCCCTGAGACCTGGTGGCGAATGCGCCAGAGCGCGGCAAAGGCGCCGACAAGGGTCAAGAGCGTTACGGCAAGTTGAATTTTGGAGCG
>CAINVP010000005.1 GCA_903854185.1 uncultured Actinomycetes bacterium | reverse complement strand
TCACCGCTTGTGCGCGCACGTGAAGGATCTGCTCGGAAGAATCGTTCAAAGATTCGCTTCTTGTGGTCAGAACTTAAACCGGGACCGTTATCTGAGACCGAGACCATCGTCTCCTTCTCACTCTGGTTTACTCGAATTGAGATCTTTGTTCCTTCAGGTGTATGTGTTCTCGCATTTGCTAACAGGTTAGCTATCACTTGGTGAACTCGCATGGGATCCCCGAGGATAAAACTCTCATCATAAGGCAGATCCACCTCAATCGGATGGAGTGGTCCGGCTGCCTCTGCAGAGGCGACAACATCGCGAATCGTCTGATTAAGATCCAGTGGCTCTTTAGCCAAGGTCGGCGCTTGATCCATGCGAGCAAGGAGAAGTAAATCTTCAACGAGAGTGCTCATTCGGATTGACTCACTCTCAATTCTTCCCACGAGCTCCTTCGTACTCTCCACTCCACTTACCGCACCCTGGCGATACAACTCGGCGAAGCCACGTATAGCAGTGAGAGGAGTGCGAAGCTCATGCGAAGCATCAGCCGCAAAGCGACGAAGTCTGGACTCGGATGCAACGCGAATAGCGAAGGATTCTTCAATGCGACCAAGCATTGTGTTAAGTGATTGGGTAAGTCTGCCAACTTCTGTCGTTGGCTTACTCTCAGGCAGACGAGCAGAGAGATCTCCGCCTGCGATAGCTGCCGCCGTCACCTCAACTTCACGTAGCGGCTTTAAGCTAATTTGAATAAGAAGTCGTGCGAATAACCCAATAAGGACGAGCACAATGAGGGAGATGAAGAAGAAGAGCCCAGAGAGCTCGCCAAGAGTTTTTGTCTCACCCTCAAGTGAGGTAGCAACTACTACTGAACCAATTCCTGATGGAAGTTCAAGGGCAACAGCACGGAGTGGTACTTGATCTCTGGTCTTCTGGATAGTGAATGATTTTCCGCCGAGAGCAGCAATCTTCTTCGAGGTGAAGCCAGAGAATGGCGAGATGGCTGGAGTTGCTACTTCAGTGAGATCACCACCAAGCTTTCCAACGACAATGCCCCGAGCATCCAAGAGTGTTACTGAGGTTGCATTCGGTACACCGCGTAGTGGCTGGATGATATTAAACGGTTGCTGCGCAGCTGCCTCATCACCAGTAGAACTCTCCATACCGGCTCGGTCTAACCGAAGAATCGTGCTCGCCATAATGCCATTGAGTTGGGTATCAATCTGTGTCGTTAAGAAACTCCGCAGAGATGTCAGGGCAAAGAAGTCGGAGGTTCCGATACCAATTGCGGCGACGACAAGTACCGCCACCAACAATCGGTTTCGAAGACTCCATTTAGCCATTGGTAGATATTACTTCTTCGCTGGTAGGCGCATGCGATATCCAACTCCACGAACGGTGTGAATAAGAGCTGGTTCGTAAATATCAATCTTCTTGCGAAGGTAGGAGACATATGTTTCTACGATGCCGGCATCGCCACGGAAGTCGTACTGCCAGACATGATCAAGAATCTGCGCCTTACTCACAACGCGGTCAGCGTTAATCATGAGATAGCGAAGAAGGAGAAATTCAGTCGGTGAGAGGTCGATGAGATTTCCAGCGCGTCGAACCTCATGCGTGGCTTCATCAAGTTCAAGATCGGCGAAGCGAACTTTCTCATCATCAATCTCTGAGGCGACTGCTCCAATTCGACGTAGGAGCGCACGAAGGCGAGCGACGAGTTCCTCTAGGCTAAATGGCTTCGTTACATAATCATCGCCACCGATAGTGAGTCCAGCGATTTTATCTTCGACCGTATCTTTCGCTGTAAGGAAGAGCACGCCAACGCTATGTCCATCACTGCGAAGCTGTCGGCAGACCTCGAAGCCATTCTGGTCTGGGAGCATCACATCAAGGATGAGTGCATGTGGTTTAAATTCTTCTGCAATACGTAGCGCCTCAGATCCAGTCGCTGCTGTGCGAACATCGAATCCAACAAACTTTAGGCTGGTCGCAATTAATTCGCTGATGCTCTTCTCGTCATCTACGACGAGGATGCGCTGTGTGGTTGGTTGGGACGCGCTCTCGGTAGTAGGAGCCATCAAATAACTTCTCTCTGTAAGTAGAGTCATGGGTATCACCTCGAGCTAAGGCTCTACCTTTTGGCTGGGGGTTTCCTGAGAGCCAGCATAATATGGCCTAGAACTTTAGCGAGGGTTATCCACAGGGTTTACCCACACTGTGGGTGAATTACAGAGGTGTAATTAAGAGCAGTTAGCGCCAACGGGTAGCGAGTGTGAAGCCACCTGCGATGAAGCCGAAGCCGACGACCATATTCCAGGCACCGATACCAGGGATTGGGTACTGGGTGTTGGAGATGTAATAGGTAACGATCCAGCCGAGGCCGCCGAGAAAGGCTCCCACCATCGTAGGCGCGAGCCAACGTGGGGATTCGAGGGAGTCGTTTGAGTGCTCCTGCTCGAGAATCGCCTCATGCTGATGGCGAATCTGTACCTTCTTGCGGACCTTTGATTTAGGCATGGTGCAAAGGCTACACCACAATAGGGGGGTGAGAACCGGTGGCGCCGCGAAAATCTTGGTAGTCGATAACTACGACTCCTTCGTTTATAACATCGTGCAGTATCTCGGCCAACTAGGAGCAGAGTGTACAGTGCTCCGAAATGATGAGCTCCTGCCAGATATGGCCAATCAATTCGATGGCGTTTTAATCTCGCCCGGACCTGGAACTCCAGAAGCTGCTGGTGTCAGCATGGCGATGGTCTCTTATTGCGCAGAAAATTCTATTCCACTCTTTGGCGTCTGCCTTGGGCACCAAGCAATCGCCACATCTTTTGGTGCAACAGTCTCGCGTGCACCAGAACTGCTACATGGGAAGACTTCACTCGTTCACCATAACGGCGAGGGCGTTCTCGCAGATCTTCCATCGCCATTTATCGCAACGCGATATCACTCACTCGCCGTTGAAGAGCAGACCATGAGCGAAGAGTTAATAGTGACCGCACGGACCGAATCTGGTGTAGTTATGGCGCTACGCCACGCAACGCTTCCTATCCACGGAGTTCAATATCATCCAGAGTCGGTTCTTACTGAACATGGCCATCTGATGTTAGCTAATTGGTTGGTGATGTGCGGAGATAGCTCTGCACCCGAACGAGCAATCGGACTCTCGCCCGTCGTCGCTAAGTAAATTACTGCTTGTTGATTGTCATTGTTACTGAACCACCAATGGATTGTGAAGTTCCACCATTAGGTGCCTGCGCTAATACTGTATCGAGTGGTGAATTTGCATCATAGGCATAAATTGTCTTAATTAAGAAACCGGCTTGAGTAAGAATTGTCTGCGCCTCAATCTCAGAACGGCCGGTGATATCTGGAACTTGAGCGCTGCCACTTGCAATTTCTAGGATGAGACCATCACCTGCCTGAACGGTACTGCCGGCCGCCGGAGTTACTGAGATAACAGTTCCTGGTGCTTCATTAGAATCAACCGGTGTTGTTTGGGCAATCACTAATCCAGCCCCAGCAATGAGATTTCGGGCATCAGTGAGTGAGAGTCCGACGAGAGTAACTGGGACAACTGTTGTGCCTGGCCCATCAGAAATTGTCAGAGTCACGGAACTTCCAGAAGGCGCCTTCGTCGTTGCTAGCGGTAATTGATTAGCAACACGATCTTTAGGAATGCGACCATCTGGAGCGCGGACGACATTGATTGTGAAATTCTTCAAGAGCGCCTTAGCTTGATCAAGCGTCAAACCAACGACATTTGGAATCTGCACCTGAGTTGAATGTGAACTTGTGAAGAGAAAGATCGAACCGGTTCCGACAATGACCGATAACGAGATTGCGAGCGCGAGATAAATATTCTTGCGCGGTTTAATGCGGCGAATCTTTGTGGTGACCTGCTCACCCTTTATTGAACGGTGTAGATCGGCAAGCATTGCACCTGCACTTTGGTAGCGATGTGCTGGATCTTTAGAGAGAGCAACAGAGACGATGGTCTCAAGCCCGGAATCGATATCCGGTACCAAAGTTGAGAGCGAAGGAGCTATGCCTGAGACGTGCTGAAAGGCAATAGATACAGGCGTATCACCAGTAAATGGCGGTTGACCACTGAGCAATTCATAGAGAACGCAACCGACAGAGTAGATATCGCTCCGAGCATCGGCAACAGCTCCAGTTGCTTGCTCTGGGGAGAGATATTGAGCAGTACCGACGATGTTCCACGTATTTGTCATCGTGGCACCAATATCGGCGAGTGCGCGGGCGATACCAAAATCCATCACCTTGATCTCACCCTCGTCAGTGATCATGATATTTCCGGGTTTGATATCGCGGTGGATAATTCCCTTTCGATGCGAGTACTCGAGTGCATCCAAAATTCCAGCCACGATAGTGAGCGCTTGATCAGTAGTAATTGCTGCACCTGATTGCAGGTGCTCACGGAGCGTCTTACCTGAAACGAGTTCCATCACAATAAAAGAATCGAGACCATCTTCACCGGAGTCAAAGACTGCAACAATTCCCGGATGACTAAGACCAGCTGCCGCTAGCGCCTCTTTGCGAAAACGTGAAACAAAGGATGGGTCACGAGCCAGATCGCTGCGGAGAATTTTGATGGCGACTTCGCGGTCTAGTCGATTATCGTAGGCGCGGAATACATCAGCCATTCCGCCAGTGCCGATCATCTCGCCGACTTCGTAGCGGCCGCTTAGAACTTTACTCATGTGCAGCACCAAGCAACTCGGTTGCTGGTGCACCTTCCCCATCCACGACAGTTGCCCAAATAATTGTGACATTATCTGGTGCACCCGCAGTTAATGTTGCAGCAAGCAGGGCATCAACAACGCCATCATCACTACTTGTAGCAATGATCTTTGACATCTCCTGATCAGTAAGAGTGGAGGAGAGGCCATCGCTGCAGAGCAAGAATTTCTCACCAATCTTTGCAGGAACAACCTGGAGAAGTGGGTCAACGCCAGAGTCTCCTACAAGTGCTTGAGTAAGCAGAGAGCGCTGCGGATGATCATGAGCCTCTGCAGGTGTGAGACGACCTTGATCTATGAGCTCTTGCATGACGGTGTGATCGACACTTATCTGTCTTAAGAGCTTCTTCTTTGTATCCCACGAGTAACACCGGGAATCACCCACATGAAGGATGTGCGCCTTCTCGTCTGCTAAGTAGAGAGCGGTCAGAGTTGTTCCCATTCCGGCGAGCGCCTCGTTCTGCTCGGTTCGCTCAATAATTTCATTATCGATATCGAAGATCACATTGAGTAAGAGATCTTCACGGGAGTCAGTATCTAAATCGGTAGTGCGAAACGTCTCCGCCAGCCGAGCTATCTCGCGAATGGCAATACTCGATGCAACTTCACCACCGGCATGACCGCCCATGCCATCTGCAACTGCGATTATGGTTGATGCGATAACTCCGGCATCTTCATTTCCTTCGCGACTCAGCCCAATGTGGCTGGTGAAATGGCAGGAGAGAAAGGTAGCCATATCGCTCCCGTCCGTATCCAGATTCGCGCTTAAAGTGAAATCAAATTGAGTGGAGTTAATCGTACAAGTTAGAATTGCCCAATGAGTGCCCCCACAAGATATGCCTATCTCGGTCCTGAGGGTACCTTTACTGAGGCGGCGCTCCGAAGAATCTGCCAGCCCGGCGATGAATTGATTCCTTACGCAAATGTAACCGCGGCGCTCAATGCGGTTCGCTCTGGAAGTGCCGATAAGGCGCTAGTCCCGATTGAGAACTCTGTTGAAGGTGTTGTTGCCCGCACGTTAGATGAATTAGCGACCGGTGAACCACTTCTCATCACTGCCGAGACCACATTGCCTGTCTCATTTGCGCTGATGATCTTGCCTGAGCATGAGGGAAAGCCAATCACCCGCATTGCAACTCACCCGCATGCAGAAGCTCAATGTCGAAGTTATGTTGCGCGGGAGTTGCCTGGGGCAGAGATGATCGAGACCCCTTCAACGGCAGCAGCGGCCCAGCAACTCGGTGAGGGCAAGTGGGATGCAGCAATCGCTGCGACATTTGCCGCTGAGAAGTATGGTCGCAAAATTATTGCCTCAAATATCGGCGAGAATGAGGGCGCAGTAACCCGATTTATCGTCGCCGAGAAACCTCATATAACCATCGATCCTACCGGAAATGACCGCACCTCACTCGTTGCCTACATCGGCCGCGATCATGCAGGTGCGTTGTTGGAGATTCTTACTGAGTTTGCAAAGCAGGGCGTTAACCTCACTTTTATTCAGAGTCGTCCAACTGGACTGGAACTCGGCCATTACCATTTCATTATTGATGTTGAAGGACATATCGAAGATGCGCCAGTTCGAGCCGCTCTCGACGGTCTAACAAAGATTTGTGAAGAGATCCGCTTCTTGGGTTCATACCCAAGAGTTAATGATGGGCAGGGGAAATAGATGATCGATCTCAAGGTAGTGCGCGAAAATCCTGAGGCGGCACGTAGGTCTCAAGAAGTTCGAGGCGAAGATCCATCGCTCATTGATGCGCTTATTGTTGCCGATGATGCCCGCCGGCTAGCCCTCATTGAATTTGAAACCCTCCGCGCCGAGCAGAACCAACTCTCCAAGAGTGTTGGTAGCGCAAAGGGAGATGAACGTGGCGCACTCCTGGAGAGCGCTAAGGCGTTAGCGACAAAGGTAAAGGCAGCGGATGCAATACGCGCCGAGCTAGAGGAGAAGACGAACGCACTTCAACTGCAGATCTCTAATCTGATTGATCCGGATGCACCTGTTGGTGGCGAGGCTGATTTTATTGTTCTTGAAGAGATTGGCACGCCTCGCGATTTCACCAAGGATGGATTTGAGCCGAAGGATCACGTTGAGATTGGAAAGATTCTCAAGGCGATTGATACTGAGCGTGGTGCAAAAGTCTCTGGTTCGCGTTTCTATTATCTGACTGGACCAGGAGCCCTTCTTGAATTTGCGCTTATTAACTTTGCAATCTCCTCAGCTGTAAAAGCAGGATTTATCCCAGTAATTCCCCCAGTTCTTGTTAAGCCAGCAGCAATGGAGGGAACAGGTTTTCTTGGACAAGCGGCCGAAAATGTCTTCCATCTTGAAGAAGATGACTTCTACTTGGTGGGAACAAGTGAGGTTCCACTCGCTGCTTACCACCGTGATGAAGTGCTGGAAGAATTGCCTGTTCGTTACGCTGGCTATTCATCCTGCTTCCGTCGTGAGGCTGGAACGTATGGAAAAGATACGCGCGGAATTATTCGCGTGCATCAATTCGATAAGGTAGAGATGTTTATTTACTGCAAGCCAGAAGATGCGAAGGCAGAACATAAGCGCCTGCTCCAATGGGAGAAGGATTTCCTCAACGCAATGGAGATTCCATACCGCGTTATCGATGTGGCATCAGGTGACCTTGGTTCTAGCGCGAATCGTAAGTTCGACTGTGAAGCATGGATTCCTACCCAGGGCACATATCGCGAAGTTACTTCAACATCTAATTGCAGCGAGTTTCAGTCCCGCCGCCTCAATATCCGTTACAAATCAGATGAGGGTACAAAACCACTTGCAACCCTGAATGGAACGCTTGTTGCGATTCCGAGAATGATTGTTGCAATTCTTGAGAACCATCAGAACGAGGATGGTTCAGTCAATGTTCCTGCTGCGCTTCGGCCATTCCTTGGAGTAGATACGTTGTTACCTGCGTGAGTATTCCTGGCTACCGACCAAAGCTGATTGCAACGGATTTAGATGGCACGATTGTCCCGCATTACACCGGCGTGAGTGATCGAACAATCGCCGCTTTTACGAAGGCGCGCGATCTTGGTGTAGAAATCTTCTTTGTAACTGGACGACCACCACGTTGGATGCCTGAGATTCGAGATGCATTCGGTTTTGGAAGTGCTATCTGTGCTAACGGTGCGATGGTGTATGACTTAATGAAGAATGAAGTTCTGGAAGAGTTTAATATTTCAGTCGCAGTTCAACTCGAAGTTGTGGCAAAGCTACGTGAAGTTATTCCACCAATCTCTTTTGCAATTGAGTATGGCGATGAGTTCCACCACGAGAGTAAATATGTTCCTCGTTGGGATATCGGCGTGGATATGCAGCCAGTTGAGCGCATTGAAGATCGTTGTATTCGCCCTGCTTTTAAGATGCTCGCTCGATGCAGTGATTACGAATTATCATCTGATGAGATGCTCGCCATCGCCGAGCGCGAAGTTGGCCACTTAGCCACCATCACGCACTCCAATGGATCAGAGGCGCTCCTTGAAATCTCTGCCCTCGGAGTAAGTAAAGGTGAGACGTTGGCAAAGATGGCCGCTCGCTTAGGAATCACCGCCGAAGATGTTGTCTCCTTTGGCGATAACCCCAATGACTTCTCTATGTTGCAATGGGCAGAGCGATCCTGGGCGATGAGTGATGGCCATGCCGATGCCCCACTCCACGCGAAATTTGTCGCTGACCCGTGCGAAGCAGATGGCGTCGCCGCCGTAATTGAGCAGCTGCTGGAGTTGCCCCCACGCTCCTGATTTTTGGCGGATAGCGCTCGAGAGGGTAAGTTTGCCCACGGAGGGCTCGCATAGCGGCCGAGTGCACCGGTCTTGAAAACCGGCAAGGGAAACCTTCGTGGGTTCAAATCCCACGCCCTCCGCCATTTTTTTCACTCAGCCACTCAATTCACTGTAATTGAGTGGCTGATTTCATAATCTCCACGCTCGCCTCTACCTAGCGCCAACCCCACTTCAGTAGGAAACTTATCCTCATTGCCTCACCCAATGGGGCTGGTTTTTCGAATCTGCAGGGAGAAATCGTGGCTACAGGAGTATTTTCTGAAGGGCGCGCAAAGATCGCAGAACGAACACTGCGAACTGACCGTTGGTGGTTACAACCACTTATTACATTTGGCGTTCTCTTCTCATTCATTATTTATGCAACCTGGCGAGCATTTGAGAATAACTATTACTTCATAGAGCCACTCATCTCTCCTTTCTATTCACCATGTCTCTCACAGTCGTGCGCACCTGGCTCATCACTCCTCGGTCACCTCTTCCCAATTATTCATATCTGGGGAATGACCTTCTCACCAGCGCTCTTCATCTTGATCTTCCCACTTGGTTTCCGCATGACCTGTTACTACTACCGCAAGGCGTATTACAGATCCTTCTGGATGTCACCACCAGCATGTGCTGTTGCAGAGCCACATTCGAAGTACACCGGCGAGACTCGCGCACCGCTCATCTTGCAGAATGCACATCGCTGGTTCTTCTATGCAGGTTTAGTATTTAACGTTCTCCTTACTATTGATGCGGTTCTCGCCTTTAGAGATAAGCACAATAACTGGGGCCATATGTCAGTTGGAACCTTAGTCTTGCTCGCAAATGCAACCTTCCTCTGGTTCTACTCACTCTCATGTCACACCTGTCGCCATACCGTGGGTGGACGTCTTCGTAACTTCTCGAAGCATCCAATGCGTTACAAGGCTTGGACCGTTGTTTCCAAGCTCAATCACTATCATCAACAATTCGCCTGGATCTCACTCGTAGGCGTCTGGCTAACTGATATTTATGTCCGTGAAGTCGCTACACATGCGATCTCTAACTGGTACTTCTTCTAGGAGCCCGCGATGACCTCACCTAAATTAGATCGTTATAAGTACGACGTCGTTGTTATTGGCGCTGGCGGTGCTGGACTCCGTGCAGCGGTAGAAGCTCGCGAAGCGGGGCTCTCTGTAGCTATCGTCTGTAAGTCATTGTTTGGCAAGGCTCATACTGTTATGGCAGAGGGTGGCGCCGCCGCTTCCATGGGTAACGTAAATGACAATGACAATTGGATGGTTCACTTCCGCGACACAATGCGCGGTGGAAAATTCCTCAATCATTTCCGTATGGCCGAGCTCCATGCAAAAGAGGCGCCAGACCGTATCTGGGAGCTGGAGATGTGGGGCGCGCTCTTTGATCGCACCAACGAAGGAAAGATTTCACAGCGTAACTTTGGTGGCCACGAGTACCCGCGCCTAGCACACGTCGGCGATCGCACTGGCCTTGAGCTCATCCGTACGATGCAACAGCGCATCGTCGCGCTACAACAGAAGGATGCGAAAGAGTTCGGTGATTCCGAGAAGTTCATTAAAGTCTTCGCAGAGCTTACGATCACTGAGATTCTTAAAGATAATGGCAAGATTTCAGGCGCATATGGCTATTGGCGCGAAAGCGGAGATGAAGTTCTTTTTGAGGCACCAGCAGTTGTTATCGCTACAGGTGGCGTAGGAAAGACCTTTAAGATCACATCTAATTCCTGGGAGGGCACTGGCGATGGCCATGCGCTCGCTCTCAAAGCCGGAGCAAACCTCGTTGATATGGAGTTCTTGCAATTCCACCCAACAGGAATGGTCTGGCCACTCTCAGTTAAGGGAATTCTTGTAACTGAGTCAGTTCGCGGTGAGGGTGGAATTCTTACCAACTCTCTTGGCGAACGCTTTATGTTTAAGTACATCCCAGATGTCTTCAAAGATAAGTACGCAGATAACGAGGCTGAGGCTGATCGTTGGTATCTTGATCAAGATAACAATCGCCGTCCGCCAGAGCTGCTCCCACGCGATGAAGTAGCCCGTGCAATTAATGCTGAAGTAAAAGCTGGTCGCGGAACAGAACACGGTGGGGTATTCCTAGATGTCTCTCAGCGTATCTCCGCTGAAGTTATTAAGAAGCGCCTACCTTCCATGTGGCACCAGTTCTATGAACTTGCCGGCGTAGATATCACCAAAGAGCCGATGGAGGTCGGCCCAACGTGTCATTACGTCATGGGTGGGGTTGAAGTTGAGCCGGATTCTGCAGCCGCAGTTGGAGTTGAAGGACTCTTCGCAGCCGGTGAAGTTGCCGGTGGTATGCATGGATCAAACCGTCTGGGCGGAAATTCGCTTACAGATCTCTTGGTCTTTGGTCGCCGCGCAGGTATGGGTGCGGTGAATTATGTGAAGTCACATGGCGCAAATCCAGTCAGCGAATCGAGTATTACCAAGGCGGCAGCACGTATTGAGGCGCCATTTGCTCGGACTGGTGGCGAGAACGCTTACGCGCTCCACCAAGAGTTGCAAGAGGTCACACATAATCTCGTTGGAATTATTCGAACTGAGGTTGAGTTAGTTGAGGCAATCGAGAAGATTGCAGATATTAGAAAGCGCAGTGCCAATATTTCGGTAGCCGGCACTCGAAAATTCAACCCTGGTTTCCACTTGGCCTTTGACCTCGACAACATGTTGTTAGTCGCCGAGAGCACGGCAAAGTCGGCAGTACTTCGCCAAGAGTCTCGAGGCGGTCACACACGTGATGACTTCCCAGGAATGAATTCGACCTGGCGTCAAGTAAATAACATCGCAAGCTTTGATGGCGAGAAAGTCACTATTAAGTCGCAGCAACTCCCAGTACTTCCAAAAGAGCTCTTTGATCTCTTTGATGTTCATGAACTCGAGAAGTACATGACTCCAGAGGAAATCGCGAAAGGTGGTTCCAACTAATGGCACGCACTCTTAAATTACGAATCTGGCGCGGCGATGATACAAATGGCGCACTTCAAGATGTGACCGTCGATGCAAACCCAGGTGAGGTCGTTCTCGACATCATCCATCGTGTTCAAGCGACCCAGATGGGCGATCTTGCAGTTCGTTGGAACTGTAAAGCCGGCAAGTGTGGCTCATGCTCGATGGAGATTAACGGCCGCCCACGCTTAGCATGTATGACACAGGTTTCCGCTTACGGTGAAGATGAGACAATCACAATCACCCCACTACGCGCATTCCCAGTGATTAAGGATCTCGTCACCGATGTCTCCTTCAATTACAAGAAGGCGATGGAGATACCTTCCGTTGAGATGCCAGCTGATCTCAAGCCAGGTGAGGCTCGCATGCAGCAAGTGGATGTGGAGCGGTCGCAGGAGTTCCGTAAGTGCATCGAGTGCTTCCTCTGTCAGGATACTTGCCACGTGATCCGCGATCACGAAGAGAATAAGAAGTCTTTTGCTGGACCTCGCTTCTTCATTCGCATCGCGGAGTTGGATATGCATCCACTAGATATGTTGCGTAACCGTAAGAAGCAAGCTCAGGAGGAGCACGGCCTCGGTATGTGCAACATTACAAAGTGTTGTACTGAGGTCTGCCCAGAACATATTCGGATCACCGATAACGCGATTATCCCTATGAAGGAGCGCGTCGTTGATACTAAATATGACCCAATTCGTTGGTTAGGCTCAAAGATTCTTAAGCGAGAAGATTTAATTCAAAACTAAGGAGAGATTTAAAAGTACTCGCTGTAACCTTTAGCCATGAAAATCTTTATTCGCTGGGCCGCTCTCTCTGTCGCCGTCTGGGTTGCCACTGCAATCCTGCCCGGGATTACCGTCAAAGGCGGAGCGTGGAGTTACCTCTGGGTCGCTCTCCTCGTTGCTCTCGTTAACACCTTCATCGGCACGCTCGTAAAGATTCTTACCCTGCCTGCTGTTCTTCTCTCCCTCGGACTCTTTCTTATCGTAGTCAATGCCGCGATGCTTAAGTTGGTCGATAGATGGAGCACAGCTATCAGCATCAACAGCTGGTGGTCAGCAATATTCGCATCACTTATCATCTCGATCGTCTCCTCTATTTTAAATAAGACAATCGTCAACCGAGAGAAGTAATGAAGAAAGTCGCCGTCGTCGCATTAGGCGGCATAGCAGGCTCCCTTGCGCGATGGGTAATCTCATTGGCTATGGACGAGAAGGGTTTCCCCTGGGCCACCCTTACAGTTAATTACATCGGCTCGGTTATTCTCATTACCGTCTTACTTTACGCAAAGCACCATAAAGATCAGAGATGGTGGTGGCGTCCCGCTCTGGGATCTGGCTTCTGTGGTGGATTTACAACGTACTCAACCTTTGCCTTAAAGGTCGATCGCTACTTTGCAGTTCACGATTACACATCAGCGCTCTCGTATGCAGCTGCATCATTGATCGGCACCTACATCCTTGTTCTCATTACCCACGAACTTCTGAAGAAGAAGTTGGTGTAAGGATGTTACGCGCAATTCTGATTGCTCTTGGCGCAGGCGTTGGTGCGCCACTTCGCTATCTCATCGATCAACGCGTCAAGCAGGTTCATAAATCCCTCATTCCAGTAGAGACACTCGGCATCAATACCATTGGCTCATTCATTCTTGGTTTGATGATAAATAACCATGGAAATTGGCAACTCATCATAGGCACCGGTTTTGCTGGTGCATTCACAACGTGGTCCGCGTTCGCAATTGAGACGCACCACTTGATTGAGCAGCAGCACTACAAGAAAGCCACGGTCTATCTGATGCTCACACTTCTTCTTGGAATAAGTGCCGCCGGCTTTGGAGTCTTCTTAACGAAGTAGCGGGGCCATCCAGGCCTCAATCTCATCGACTGACGTGGGAAGTCCCTTACTCATTACAACCGGCTCACCAGCGGTGATGAGCACATCATCCTCAATACGTACGCCAATTCCACGATACTGCGCTGGGAAGAGTTCATCATCCGGGTGAATATATAGGCCGGGTTCAACGGTGAGGATCATTCCCTCTCGCAGAACTGCTTCCCGATATTGCTCAGTTCGAGCATGGGCACAGTCGTGAACATCGATTCCCAACATATGACTTACACCGTGCACTGTCCAGCGTCGGTGCAGGCCGACCTCTGGCTTCATGGACTCTTCCGGTGTGACTGGCAGAACGCCAAGTTTGTAGAGACCTCTCGCTAGAACTTCGTGGCTAGCGCGATTGATATCAGCGAATTTTGCTCCAGGCTTACAGACGGCAAAGCCAGCACGCTGAGCATCCAGAACTAATTGGTAGATCTCGCGTTGAGCAGGTGAGAACTTGCCATTTACAGGGAGAGTTCTCGTGATATCTGCGGTGTAGAACGAATCCATCTCGGCACCGGCATCAATCAAGATCAAGTCACCGTTTTTTACTGCGCCATCATTCTTAATCCAGTGAAGGATGCAGGCATGTGATCCGGAAGCGACAATGGTGTCATAACCAAGGTCATTACCTTCGAGCCGGGCACGTCCGAAGAAGGCAGATTCAATAATGCGCTCACCGCGCTGATGGTTTGAGGCCGCAGGAAATACCTTCACCATATCTGCAAAACCGCGGATAGATGCATCTACTGCGTTCTGCATCTCTGCAATCTCGTATGAGTCTTTAATGAGTCGCATCTCAGAGAGATAGGTAAGGAGCGCAGCTTCCTTCTTCTTCCTCAATCGTACGAGCTTGTCAACGAGTGAATCTTCCCCGCGAACTACAACGGTCTCTCGTTCTCTTTTCTTATTGGAGAGGAACTTCTCGAGCGTATCGATATGTTTTACCTTGATCCCGTATCGGAGTTCCGCTTCATCGACTGTAAGCCGCCGACCAATCCAAAATTCGCCATGGCGGGCATTGCGATAGAACTCTTCGTTGGTTCGAGGTGAACGGGGATGGATAAAGAGCAGTGCCTCATGTCCACCCTTCTTCGGATCCAATACCAGAACTGAGTCTGGGACGGCGTCAGCAGCAGAGATTCCCGTTAGATAGGCGAAGGCAGAGTGAGGACGGAAGCGATAGTCAGTGTCATTGCTGCGAACCTTGAAAGAGCCGGCCGGGATTACTAGGCGCACGCCTTGGTACTGCTGTGAAAGTGTGGCGCGGCGGTTCTCGCAAAATGGAACAACCGGCGCTTGCTGTACGCCCTCCAATGGCGTCGGTGCCCAACCCTTACTCATGAATTTCGAGAGAGCAACTGCATTGGGAGCATCATGTGAGCGGGTGCCGCTCGACTTCTTCGATGTAGTCATGGGAGTAAGCGTAAGCCCTGTTGCCGATGAAGTGGAAGCCACTGATGAGCCTCGACCTCTCAAATTACTTACTTTGTGGCAGAGTAATCTCGATTTTAAAACCGTTCCATCGACTTCTTCCGATTTCCAGTTCGCCATTATGCGCTTTTACTACTGCCGCAATGAGGCTCAAGCCAAGTCCGCTCCCACCTGCTTCGCGCGAGCGATTCTTATCAAATCTGAACCAACCAGCAGATCTATCAGCGAGTATCTCATCGGAGATTCCGGGACCGGCATCCTCATACGAGAGCAAAATTCCACCACCGACCTGCTTCAATTCAAGGCGGATCTGCGCGTCAGAGGCGCTGTGCCGGCGAGCATTTTGGAAGATATTGCTAATAACCTGACTCATGAGCTTGCGAGACGCCTCTACCTGGAGCTGTTCAGGAATTAAGAGTTCCATAGGCCGCTCTGGCTGAAGCAATTTCTCATCCTCAACAAAGCCACGTGCAATCTCAGCAATATCAATTAACTCCTTCTCAAGGTCGGGAGCTTCACCAAGTTCTGCTAATTGAAGTAGATCACGAATGAGTTCTTCCATGCGAATAATCTCATTAGATACTCGGGTTAATTGGCGCTTACGAGTAATGGAATCCATCTCCTCCTGCGCTAAAACGAGTTCAACATAACCCTTGATCACAGTTAGCGGAGTACGGAGTTCATGTGAGACATCACCAAGGAATGCTTGAATCTTCTCGCGACTACGCTTCTCAGCCGAGAAATTTGCAGCAGTCTCAAAGAGCGCTCGCTTATTCGAGAGGTAGGTAATGAGTAAGTAGAGCAGGAAGGCAATGAGTAGAGCAGAGATGAAAAGAAATAGATACTGAGTTCGCTCTGTTGTACGAATTGATTCGCCTGATGTAGCCAAGATTAGTAGGCCGGTCTCCCCAAATTGCATTGTCCGCACTCGGTTGTAGGTACCGGTATTTAAGGTGATGGGTGTCGAATTTGATAGGGAGATTTCTCGCGAAGTTAACTCTCGTTCGATTGCAGCTGGTGAGAGATTTAATACCAGCGTCTTAGCACCCGGAGTTCTAAGGCCAAGTGAGACGGGAATGATGTCAGCCTTCACAATGCTGATTACCGGTGCAAGGGAGTCTTGGGAGGGAAGTGCTTTAATGCTCTCAATGTTCTGATTGATAACGCCATCGAGTTGAGCAATTGATTGATGGGTTGAATTGGCGATTACTAGCGTGCCTAGAGCTCCAATCCCAAAAAAGGCGAGCAGCGCAATTGCCAGGGTTGGAAGAAACTTTCCACGGCCGGCACGGAGCTTCACTTAGCAACCACCAACTGAAATCCCACGCCTCGTACCGTCTTGATGCCTTCAAAGCCATCCTTATGAAGTTTCTTTCGCAGGTAAGAGATATAGGTATCAACGACAGTTGTATTTGTCTCGAACTCGATTCCCCAAATGGCGGAGAGCAGAACATCCTTTTCAATCACACGGCCTGCGCGCTCCATCAAATATTCCAACAGGTTGTATTCAGTAGGTGAGAGATCTACTGGCTCCTCGAAGATAGTTACTTGATGAAGGTCATGGTTCATCGTGAGTGGACCAGCGGAAATGATGCGATCTGCCGCTTGAGTGCCTTGAGTTCTGCGTAGGACAGCCGCAATTCGCTGAACTAAAACATCAAAAGAGAAAGGTTTTGCGACGTAATCATCCGCCCCAAGGCTAAGTCCCATAGATACATCTTTATTTTCACCGCGCGCGGTAAGCAAGATAACGGGGGTCATATCACCTGATTCACGCATCCGTTCAATGAGACCATAACCATCGAGTTGGGGCATGTTTACATCTGCGATGACAATGTCAAACTTCTCATTCTTCAGAGTGTTGAATGCCCGCAACCCATCTTCGGTCGCAGTCACCGCGTAACCGCTCATTCCCAGGACATCGACGAGCAGATCGCGGATTCCCGCTTCATCATCAACGACCAGAACCTTCTGACCCTGTGGTTGCTGTGGCATTCCTGCACTCCCTTTCAACAAGCCTGAGGATACCTGTCCAATACTCACTTTTTAATAGCTTTATGAGCTTCACGCGATAGTCGAAAGCAATTCACAAAATTTTCACACGATTGGGTCGAAGAATCATCACCATGGTCGAAGAAGGAGAGAATCCATGTTGATGGAAGAGAATGCAACAGCAGATGAGGCTCTATCTGTAGTGCTGAACCAATATAAGAGAGAGTTGGCCCGGTGGAAGCGTGAGAATCGTAAGAATGTTGAGGAGTACCAACGGCGGGTGGCTCAATACAAGCGCCGTCTCGCTACCTTTAGCGCAATGCGCTCTGAGATTCTTCGCAAATATAGCGAGAGTTTTTCTTCGATAAATACCCGTTATGAGAAATTGATTCACGGGGCTTTTCTCCCAAACAAGGTTACTGAGTTAGATCTTGAGCGAAGAGTGAAGATTGCTGATGCAATAATCGCCAGAGATAGATTACTGGCTGCGCTCGGGACCCCGCCAATCTATCCCGAATTCCGTCTAACAGAGGGAAAGCCGCAGCTTCCATTAGAGCTCTAGCTTCTAAAGTGAGTTGTCGATTATTAGTTGGAGAAGTAGGTACGAATCTTCTTGGTGACATCGGGAAGATATTCATGATTGAGCATCGTGAAATGTTTGCCTTGAATTTCTTCGAAGGTAAATAACTCGCCGTCCTGCCAAAATCGCGTGTTCCTCTTTCCCACACAGTAGAGAAAGTGGATAGGAAAAGTTGGCTTCACCTTGAGTTCATAACGAATCGTTAGCGTGCCAATGTGAATGGTGAAGAATTCATATGAACCCTTATTTGTCGCTCTCTGGCGGCGTTGAATACTTTTAAGCGTCCGCTGCGGAGATCGCGTGATCAGGTCAATCAATCGCTGATAACGCGCATGCCATCTATAGAAGTGAGGTGGCATCGCGACACGATTTGTCAGACCTGTAGCGTCCAGACTGATCATTCTTACGCGACGCCCCATGGCGGTGAGCAATACTCCGGTCTCGCAGGCGATAGCCGAACCGGCAGAGTGACCTATAAGGAGAAGCTCGCCTTCAGGTTGGCGAGAGTTGATCTCAGAAGATGTAGAACGCGCCATCTCTTCCAAGCTCTCTTCGATTGGCTCGGCTGTGTGCATTCCTCGGGGTTCAATCACAATAAGTGGCTGATTAGTGCCTAGTTCATCAGCAAACTCCTTAAAGAAGATGGCAGAGACGCCGGCACCAGGGAGGAGGAAATACGGCGTTGAACTACCTTTCCCATTCAGGGTGACAAAGTTGCTCTCCTGCGCAGGTCTGCCAGTTGCCAGAAAACCTGCGATGGAGTGAACGGTGCGATGCTCAAGAAAGATTGCTGGCTTGATATTTTCGTAGCCAAATTCTGATGCAACTGCCTCGAACTCAAGGGCAGCAAGTGAATCCATTCCGCTTCCAAAGATATCTTCCGTAGGACTTAAATCAGGAGTGTTGAGGATTCGGCGGAGCTGTGAGAGTACAAACCGTTCAAGGGTTGTGGGTGCCTCTGCGCTGTCGTCATCCCGCCATCGTGGCCATTGTTTACTCTGCAGCGCCTTTCGATCCACTTTGTTATTAGCGTTAAGCGGCAACTCTCGGTGTCGAACTAATTGAGCAGGAATAAGATGGCTTGCTAGGTTACTAATGAGGTATTCATAAATCTCCGTTGGAGTAACACTAGATTCCGGATCAACCACTAGATGGGCCGTTAAATAATTCGTCCCCGATGGCGTCACATGGGGAAGTACAGCGACATTTGCCACCCCGGGGAAGACTCGCAGCAGCGCTTCCGATTCTCCGGGACCGACGAGGCGGCCATTAATCTTCACTAAGTCATCACCGCGCCCAACAAATGAGATTGCGCCATTTTCGCCAATGCGAACCAAATCTCCTGTGTGATAGCACCGTTCACCATGCTCATTTATTTGGAACTTCTTGCTAGTCAAATCCGTATCATCCAAATATCCCAGTGCAGTGAAGTTATTAATAACGAGAGATTTAATCTCTGGATCTTCAGGATTTGGAATGAACTCCACATTCTTTACCTCAGTCACATAACCAATTGGAACTGGTCCAACCCCTAATGGTGTCTCAGGTTTCACCAGAAGGTAGACGACAAAACCGGGTGACTCCGATGCCCCGTACGAGGTACGAATAAGTGCTTTTCCTTGTGTGAGTTCTCGGAACTTTTTAATCTGCTCCCAACTGACCGATTCACCATAAGTATTAATCTCTTCAATCTCATCAAAGAAGAGACCACGATCACGTTGTTCATAGATGCGTTCTGCAAAGGAGGAACTAAATGCAAGTCTTTGTAGTTTATTCTGATTAACAAAATCGATGATTTCATTGGGCGTACTCGTTGGGTTGATGAGATGCAAGTTGTGATTAAGGACAGCGCTAAACATTTGATAAGCACCGGCAGCATAGGCGATTGAGGTAACTCGGCCTAGTCTGAGTTCTCGACCATCAGAGTAAAAATTACTTATCACCGAGAAGCTATCGTCGACGTTTTGCCAACTCCAGATTACGCCTTTGGGCTCACCTGTAGAGCCGGACGAGAAAATTACAATTGCGCCTTCATTCATATCAACGTCAGGAATCTCAAAATCAGTTTGGCGATCTCTCTCAATGTGAATCTGCTCAATTTCTGGTGTAAGTAAGGATGAGAACTCTGGCGCCGTAATTACTACATGTCTCGGTTTCGCTAATTTTGAGAGAATTTTCTCCAGATAGACCTGGTTTATATTGCCATCGATGAGTGCGACGGGTGTGCGAGAGAGGATGGCCGCATGATAGAGAATGACTGAACTGATATTCGTTCCAACTACGACAGGCAGGAAAGTAGAAGATTTCGGCAATTGCGAGAGTCTCTGGGCGAGAGCGTTGACCATTTCAGAGAATTCGAGTTTGGAGATTCGCTCGTTATCGAAGGCGATGGCCAAGGAGTCAGGGAGCGAGGAAGCCAATTTGCGCAAAGATTGTGCGCTAAGGGCCACTCTTTTTTCAGGAGGGGTCAAGGTGAAAATTCCTCTGCCTAGTAAGGTTAAGCACGAAAGTTTAGCCAGTTTCATCTGTCCTGACCACCGCTAGATGATTTAAAGGAGCTTTGAAATCTTAAAAATTATCCAAACTCCTTTGAGCAGTGTCGTGACGTTCTTTTACCG
>CAINVP010000004.1 GCA_903854185.1 uncultured Actinomycetes bacterium | reverse complement strand
TGGCTGGGCGTTGCTACGAGGTTTAGCTTATGCAACCGGCTTCATGGCAATCGTCATGCCACTCGGTCTCATTCACGGAGTTTGGGCGCTTCTAGCTATTCCTGCAGCAGTTCTTATCGCCTTTGGCTTTGCCGCAATGGGTATGGCGCTTACGACTTATATGAAGTCTTTCCAACAGATGGATATGATCAATATCGTCATGCTTCCCATGTTTCTCTTCTCGGGATCCTTCTACCCCATCACGATCTATCCAGAATGGTTGCAGGTCATCATTAAGGTCTTGCCACTCTGGCATGCAATCTCATTGATGCGTGCGATTGCACTCGGGGTTATCACACTCGGCACACTTGGCCATCTCGCATACTTCATCGCAATGGTCGTTATTGGATTATTCTTCACCACGCGCCGGCTGTATGCGCTCTTTATGCGTTAAAGTTTTTTTGCTGCAACTCCTGTGATGTATTACCACGGTCTCAGCGATTGAAGCTACAGGTTAATTTTCGTTCCGCTTATCCCAACGGCGTTGTAGTCGATCACTAAAATTTCCACCGCTCTTCTTCTTAGAAGGGCGCTCAAAAGGGTTGGATGAGCCGCCGCCAGCTAGTGATGACTGCGCTCGCACCGATCCGCGGGAGATTGCTGTGAACCCGCCGTAGAGAGCAAAGATAAAACCACCAATACTCACAGCCGGAATCTTCAAAACCAGACCAGTAAGCAAAGCTGCCATACCGATGGCAATAAGGAGTAGACCTCGAATCAGCGAGGCAACGCCACGTGTGCGTGTCTTAGCGGTGAGAGTTGAGACCAGGCGTGGATCTTCCGCTGCGAGCGCAGCTTCCATCTCGGCGAGGGTCTTCTTTTCGTGATCGGATAGTGGCACCTGCTAAGGATAGGCGAATCCGGGCTAGTTGAGAAAGTGGAGTGGCAAATTCAGGGTAATTACTCAGAATCGCCCTGCTCCTCCTTGCGCTTCTTCTGAGGCAGAAGCGATGCTGGCCGAACGCTACCGCGCCCAAAGCGCTCGAGCGCCTTATCCATAGCCTCTGTCGCCTCACCCCAACCATGCTCCCTACTGTCGAGAGAGAGTTGTTCGAAACTTCCGGCCGCCTCATGCAGGTTATCGAGTGAGACACCCACTAAACGAATTCGTGCCCTGTCGAGCTTGAGATCGAGATAGAGCTTCTTCACAATCTCGTAGCACTCATGCACGCTATTAATGGGTTGATTAACTGTGCGCGAACGATTAATCGTTTTGAAATCCGCAAAGCGAACTTTGATTGAGATTGTCTGTGCCTTAAGGCCCTTCTGGCGTAGCCGAAATGTAGAACGCTCTGTCATACGTAAGAGCTCTTTCAAAATCTCTTGTGGATCATCAATATCGTACGAGAAGGTCTCTGCCGCACTCACGCTCCTATCTGGTTCATCGAGGATGACAGGTCGGTAATCTCTTCCCCACGCAAGCTCATGTAAATGTTCACCTGCTGCCTGCCCAAGGGCGCGAACAAGGGTTGCTCGCGGCGTCTCTGCGATATCTTTTACCGTTCGAAGACCAAGTCGCTGCAGCTCTTCATTTGTCTTAGGTCCGACGCCCCAGATGGCGCTCACTGGCAGCGGGTGGAGGAATTCAAGTACTCGGTGGTGATCTATCTCGAGCATGCCATTCGGTTTGCAATATGTTGATGCGAGCTTTGCAATAAATTTACTTGTTGCCACACCCACCGAGCAGGTGATCTTCTCCTCCTCCTCGACGCGCTTACGAATCAGCGCTCCAATCTCCTGTCCACTCCCCAACAATCTCCGAGAGCCGGTTACATCGATAAATGCCTCATCGAGTGAGAGTGGCTCGACAAGGGGAGAGACGGAGCGAAAAATTTCCATAATGTGTGATGAGACTTCGCTATAGCGAGCATGATCTACCGGAACAAATGCTGCATGAGGAGCCAAACGTCGCGCTTGGCTTACTGGCATCGCTGAATGAATGCCTAATTTTCGCGCCGCGTAATTTGCTGAACTCACAACGCCGCGAACTCCCATTCCGACAACAACCGGACGGCCCCGCAACGAGGGATCATCGCGTTCTGCTACAGCTGCAAAGAATGCATCCATATCCACGTGGAGGATTGTTGGCAGATCGCTATCTGCACGAGTATCTATCGACTCGCTCATCTCTGCTCACCCCCTCGCACGCTCTCTTGTTCTACCGCTCTGCTCTTACTCAGGTTACGCCATTTTTCATAGGAAGCGCTTAACTCCCATACCTTTGTACCCCGAATTGATACTCCTCGCTCTCCCGTTCTCCTTAACTGTCCACGCACTAAGAAGAGTTTCGAGCTGTAAAGCAAGGAGGCAGAGCTCTCTTGCACATCTTCAAAGAAAGTTATATCGCTGCAACCATGGCCATCATCTAGGGTCAGAAACATGACCCGTCTACCTGACCGGACTGGTGGCGTCTGCAGCGCGACTCGTACTCCAGCAACTAAGACCTGAGAGCCGGCACGTTCTCTAATGAGATCAGCTGAGCGAATTGCCCCAACATGGTTGAGAAAATCTCTGTACTTATCCACGATATGTGCAGAGATATCCATCCCCATGATGCGCAATTCGTGCTGAAGGACCTCATCGGCAGTAAATGCAGGAAGGCCACTTGGGTGAAGTGCAATCGTGGAGAAATCTGTAGGCAGAGCAACTTGGTCTGATTGCTTCCTTCGATTGCTATCAATTCCTAACCGATAGAGATCTTGCATATGCAGGAGAAGGTCGCGGCGATTCAGAGTGGATTGCTTGCGCGAAGTTGCTTCATCTATCTGGTGCAGCTCATCGAATGCGCCAACCATAATGAGCGCCTCTGTCGTTGGACGGCTCACCCCTGAGCGGAGGATAAAGTCACGGAGATCCATATATGGACGGGCAGCGATAATCCGCTCTATCTCTACTCCACTTACTCCTTGTAGATCTGCTAACGCCATACGGATTGCATAACCACGACCATCTGGTAGATCTAACGCCGCTCCTGATCCTGCAACATTAGGTGCGCGATAAGGCGCCCTCGCACCTAGAGGTGAGGTTCGCTCAACCCGGTATTCGCTCTCTGACTTATTGATATGTAACGGTGCAATCTGAATTCCCCATTGCCTTGCATCGTGGAGGAGTAATCGCTTCGGATACATGCCTGGGTCGTGAGTAAGAATTCCGGCAAAGAATGCAGCAGGGTGATGGCTCTTCAACCATGCTGATTGATATGTGGGTAGCGCAAATGCAGCAGCATGCGCTTTACAGAAGCCGAATGAGGCGAAGGCGCGCAAGATCTCCCAGACCTTATCTACGGTGAGGTGTGCGTACCCGTGTGCAAGTGCTGCGCTATAGAACCAGTCACATACCTCCTGCTGGCCGTCGAAGCTCCCAAGTGCCCGTCGCTTCTCATCGGCTTCTGCCAGAGAGATTCCAGTCATCACTGAAATTATCCGAATGACCTGTTCGTGAAATACAACAACTCCTTCCGTTTCGGCAAGGATTGGTTCAAGGTTCTCATGAATAATCTCGCGTGTGTGATAGCCGTGGCGGGTATTAATAAATGGAGTAATCATGTCGCTCTTCACTGGCCCAGGCCGAAAGAGAGAGATATCAATAATGAGATCGGTGAAGCTATTAGGTGAGAGTTTGCCAACTAACTCACGTTGGCCAGGACTCTCCACCTGAAAGAGGCCAAGTGTCCTCGTTGATTTAATGAGATCAAATGTTCTCTTATCATCTAAGTCGAGAGTATCAATATCAATAGCTCTCTCCTCCACCCTCTCAATCTCACGGATTGCATAAGAGAGGGCTGATTGCATGCGGACACCCAGCACATCGAGCTTTAAGAGACCTATCGCCTCCACATCATCTTTGTCGTACTGCACCATGGGATACGAGCTGGCATTTATCTCAGTTGGCGCAAAATCTCGCACCGTAAGATCTCCGATGATTACTGCACATGGATGCATGGAGAGATGACGGGGCAGACCATCCAATTTCTCCGCAAGGAGTACCGCCGTCTTCATGAGGGGTGTGCTCAGCTTTAAACCGCGCAGTTCGGGAAGGTTCTCTAACGCCTTACCAATATTCTTTGCTCGAATATGCGGGAGTGACTTTGCGATGGTATCAATCTCAAGCGGCGCTATTCCAAGTGCCATACCTACATCTCGTATTGCATGGCGTGCACGATAGGTCTCGACCATCGAGACAGTCGCTGTGCGCTCTCTGCCAAATCGGTTAAAGATTGCATCGTAGATTTCCAAACGCCGAGCAGATTCGACATCGATATCGATATCCGGGAGTTCATGTCTCTGCGTGGAACAGAATCGCTCCATAAGAAGACCTTGGCTCATCGGCTCAACTCCGGAAATTCCTAAGAGATAACAGATCAGTGAGCCAGCACCACTTCCTCGCGCAGCAACTCGCACGCCTAACCCTCGTGCCATATCTGTGATATCTGCGACGGCGAGAAAATATGGTTCATAGCCCAGGGTCTGCACCGTGGTCAGCTCCTCTTCAAGCCGCTCACTCGCCTCCTTAAGGAGGGCACCTGAATATCTTCGTGTAAGTGCGCTCTCACTTCGTTGACGAAGTTGTATAACTAAATCTGCATGCGTCTTCCCACCGACAACATCTGGTTCAGGAAGGTGAATCGCCCCTAACCCCACATCGCGGCGAGGTGAGAGAGTGAGCCGTTCACTCCACTCCTGCGTCGCTGCAAGGAGAGTTGAACCGCTCCGCTCCCCCGCTGCTCGTGCGATTTCATCTGCAACATGTGACATCTCTGCCGTTGATTTGAAGTAGCCCTCACTATTGCGCCGTTCCACATGCCGCTCATGTAGCGGAACAAGTAGCCGAGCAGAGTCCAATACATCTGCAATCGGACCATCTTCGCGATCAAGCATCCGTACCGCATTGGTAAGAAGAGCTGGAATTTTTCTATCGCGGGCGAAGGCCAGGAGCTTTCCTGCCGATGGGGTTGAGAGCGGACCATCTCCTCGGATCATATGAGATGTGCACTCGATAGCTTGATCAGCGAAGAGATCTCGCGTTGAATTAAAGAGTGATTGCGCTGCATCTAACCTTCTCGTCGCAATCATATTTGCAAGTTGCGAATCAAAGCCATGCATAATCAGAGTTCGCTTTGAGTACTGAGAGTGCTTCTCTAAAATTTCATAGGTAAGAATCTTCTCATCGCTCTCTTCATTCATTGCGCTTAGCAGGCGGTAGAGAGATGCAAGCTCACCACTTTGAGCAAGGAGCGTTACGCGATACTTCTTATGAAGGAAGCTGAGGTTCACTCCTAATATCGGAGCGATGCCAGCAGATTCACAACTCTGGACAAAGCGGATAGCCCCCGCCATTCCATCGCGATCAGTAAGGGCGAGCGAGCGCATGCCGAACTCTGCTGCTCGCGCGACGAGTGCATCCGGCGAGGCTGTCCCATACTTAAAGGAGTAGCCACTTGCGAGGCGAAGATGAGAGAAAGGTGCCATGATTTTTTTTCAGTAACGCTTACAGCGCTGTACGCGATGTCGGGCGAATCTTCCACGCGCCCGTAATCTCATCGAGTTCAATCTCAAATGTTGCGAGTGAGCCTTCAGGAGCTGCCTCTACCCGCCATACTGCTCGATCGCCATCGTTGAGGCTATGAAGGCCGGCTAGGGTGCTCTGTTGCCTAGCTACGCCGCCATCATCAATCCGATTCCACCAGCCTCCTGATTCACGCCACCTGGAGAGCGTGGCGTGAATATGGAAGCGACGGCCCTTATAGATGAACTCAATCGGCTCACCTTCAGGGGCGAGGACCTGGGCAGGTGACGGACTCTGCACAGGCTCTGGGACGGATTCTTCGAACATATGTTCGAAAGATAGCCATAGCGACCGACACTGGCAAGGCGAGCGTGAGGCAGGGATCAACCACGCACAAAACCACCCGGACTACCCTCCTGTTAGTTGAAAATTCAATAATAGTTAGAGCTCAAGTGGGGCCTCAGGGCTTTCTATTGCCCTGGCATGTGAAGATAGGGCAATGTTTACAACCTCCACTGCGCTGACAGTGGTTGAGGCGCTCGCTTCAGGAGCCTTTATCGGTGCTGTACTCGGTTTTGTCGGCGCAGGTGGAGCCATGGTCTCCGTACCCATCCTGCTCTATATCTTTCACTTCTCAACGCATCAAGCAACTGTGGCAGCGCTCATCATTGTCGCCTCTGCCGCTGTCGCTGGATTGCTTCCGAAGATCAGAGCGAAAGAAGTTCTACTCCGCGAGGCTTTTACTATCTGGGGAATTGGGCTGATTACAACGCTCTCCATGACTGCGCTCGCTCCTCATCTGCCAGAAAATTTCATTCACGCCGGATTCGCACTCGTTCTCATTGGCGCAGGAAGTTCTATGCTCCGCGGTCCCATTAAAGCCGCACCAGAGAAGAAGATCTCGATTCTCTGGTTAATTGCAATCTCACTTGCGGTAGGTGCAATGACTGGCCTCTTTGGCATTGGCGGCGGATTTCTAGCGATTCCAATCCTTGTTCTCTTCTTCCATACCTCGCAGAATAAAGCGGCAGGAACATCGCTACTGATTATTGCTATGAATAGCGGCACCTCATTTCTGCAGCGGTATCAATCGTGGCAGAGCATTCCGTGGCGGGTACCAATCATTATCGCGGGTAGCGCAATTATCACTGCGAAGTTCGCATCGGCAAAGAGCCCCCACGTAAATGTGAGGGCTCTTCGAAGAGCGTTCGCTTTCTTGCTTTACATCCTTGCACTCTTCACTATCTGGAAGATCTTCTATACCACTTCTTCCAGATGAGTCTGTGAATGGGAATTAACTGCGGAATCTTTCGTAAGCCAGGGATGAGCGGCAGGAAGACGAGCATCAAACTCAGCAGACCCATCAGCGACATCACTAGTACATCTGCATTACCGGATGATTTAAATGGATCGATCGGGTACCAGAATGAGTAGAGCCAGAGCCAGGATTGACCTGGCCAAGAACCGGTCTCATTCATTACTCCCCATTGATCTCCGCCTAAGTGTTGAGCAGAGGCGAGATCAGAGAAGTACGTGCCGCCATCTGCGAGGAAGAGCAGTGGTTTAGTGAAGTTCGTGGGCATATTGGTATCACTTGTGGTTAGTGCTCCATCTAGACCTCCACTCTTTGCCATGCTGAGTAATGAACTTACCAATGTTGGTACTGGACCATAGATTCCCTTGGGATCTGCCAGGCTTAGCGCCTTTCCATCCTTTGCCAGGGCATCGGCATAGGCAGTTGCCCAAGAGCTCTGACTCTTACTATCTGCGCCATTCCACGTATCAATTGCGGCTCTAGTTGGTGCATCCGCTGTGATTTTGAGTGGCTCGATAACAAAGGATTGGGCGGGATCAATAGGGATTCGCACGCCCACTAATTTCGATGGACTTATTCCTAAGATGGTCTGCCCATCTGCAGCTGTGTTGTATGGCGGACCATAAGAGGCGCTCGTCGTTGTTCCGGCAAGTTCTCCAGCAGCGGTTTGCACAAAGTCAGCCGGTGCAGCCTGCGACCAACTCTGTAGAGTGATTGCCTTCTCGTCAGGTGAGCTAAAGAGACCTGCCAGCGTGAGTGCGAGTACAGCAATGACAGTGAAGGCGATAACAAACTCTTTGACGAGGTCGTATTTGCGAGTTGGCCCACTCCATTTTATGGCTGGATCAACAGTTGAAAGCTCCCGCTTCATCTGCCTACCTCCCGTCCGCTACCCACTTCCTCAATGGGGGGAACATCGCCCTTTCGGCGAACCTGGATGTTGTGCCAGATAACTATCAGCCCCAACACCAGGGGAAGCAGTGAGACGTGGAGAAGAATTGCCTGACCGGTATTTAGCGCGTTGAAGAAGGCGCCGATACCCATGGCATTAAAACCATCTTTCGCTTGAGTTGCAATCCACT
>CAINVP010000003.1 GCA_903854185.1 uncultured Actinomycetes bacterium | reverse complement strand
TGAGTTCACTTTAATAATTTGCTGAACTGGTTTTGCTCCCAGTGGCTCCGAGGCGCTGACAGTCAGCTTGTAATCAAGGGGCGCACGCGTTGCTGGATCGTACGTTGCTTTAAAGGCATCGACATGCAGCGCAAAGGAGCGAAGTGAACCCTCTGGCTGAAATTTTCCAAAGGAGAGATTGTCATAAGAAGTTGGTGTGTTTACAAAGGTATCGCCGACGTTGAGGATGGCTTCACCTTTGCTGCCAAAGAGGCCGCCCATCGCCACTGCAACAAGAATTAATATGAGCGAGAGATGGAATAAGAGATTTCCGCTCTCACGGGTGTAGCCCTTCTCAGCTGAGATTGCCCCATCTTCTCGACGAATTCGGAAGCGATTCTTCTTCAACCATTCTTGACCCGAA
Source organism: uncultured Actinomycetes bacterium (assembly GCA_903854185.1). Classification (GTDB taxonomy): domain Bacteria; phylum Actinomycetota; class Actinomycetes; order Nanopelagicales; family Nanopelagicaceae; genus PALSA-747. The sequence continues at coordinate 6,197 of CAINVP010000003.1, read as the reverse complement.
TCGAGGTTGCCCGCTAGAACTTCGTAGCCCGCCATCCGCTCTAAGAATTTTGGTGTGAGCGGAGGCTTCTTTCCTATTGCTTTAAGGTGCTCAAAAGTTCGTGGCAGTACGCATCCGATAAGTGAGATGAAGAGCAGGATATAAATCGCACTAAACCATGGTGATGAATAGACATCAAAGAATTTGAGTGACTCTAAGATTTTGCCAGCTGATTTATGAGCCGCTAGAAAGTCGCGAACCTTGAGCGGATTCTGGTTGCGCTGAGGAAAGAGCGAACCAGGCACTGATGCGACCCCAAGGAGAAGTAGCAAGATAATCGCAGTGCGCATTGAGGTAAGTTGACGCCATAACCAGCGCAGAGTTGCTCGAGTACCAATCTGCTCTGTCATTAGATTCCCACGCTAAATCCTGAGATTGTTGAACGAAGTGAGTTCATCAAGGTATTCCACTCTCCTGAAATTTGTAGCAGCCCAATCGCAATTAAAAAGATTCCACCAGCGATTGTTATGTAATTTCCATGTCGAGTTATGACACTCCGAAACTTCTTCGATTGATCAAAGAAGAGCCCAATAAGAAAGAGTGGGATACCAATTCCTAGACAGTAGGAAAGACCGAGTACGGCACCACGCCCTGCACTTGAGCTATCAGCAGAGAGTTTGAGTACGGCGGCGAGCGTCGGCCCGATGCAGGGTGTCCAACCTAAGCCGAAGAGAAAGCCTAGGAATGGCGCACCGGCCAGCCCAGCTCGTGATTTCCATTGCGGCTTAAATGAGCGATAGAACTTTGTATTAAAGATGAAGATTGTGCCCATCATCACTGTGAAGCTGCCGAGCACAATAGATATGAGCCGACTATGCGTATCAAATTTCGAACCTAGATATCCAAAGGCGGCCCCATAGGTAATAAAGAGGGCGGAGAAGCCAGTGATGAAGAGAATTGATCCAAGTGCAACGCGCCCTTTACTTCGGACATCTGTCATTCCAGCGGCGTACGAGAGGTAGCCAGGTACTAGTGGAAGTACGCAGGGTGAGAAGAACGAGATCAGACCGGCAATCAATGCAACGAAAGTCGCTGCAATGAGATTTCCAGAGAGCACAAAGTTAGACATTAATAACTCTCACCAGAGAGAAGAGTGATGTAGTGATTGAGAAGTGCAAAGGTAACTTCACCACTGATGCGGACCGCAACACGCCCCTTACTATCGATGATGAGTGTCGATGGAATTGCATTCGGAAGCAGCGAGCCTCGGAACTTGGCAAGAAGGGCGTCATCGGCAATCGTTGGATAGGTAATTTTAAAGCGGTTCACAAAGCCATTTGCAGCGGTGAGATTGTCACGCGTATTTACCCCCACAAATTGGACTTTGCCAGCGAGTTTGGTAGCAAAGTCTTCGAGAAGTGGTGCCTCAGCGCGACATGGAGAACACCACGAGGCCCAGACATTAAGCACAATGACTTGGCCAAATGGAATTTTAATTATTGAACGATCAAGTAGCGGACCGATGAGCTCTGGCGCCGCCTTACGATCTGCGGCCTTGATAAAGGTGGCAGAGCCACTTCCCGCCACAAAAGAGTTCTCGCTCGATTTTGAGAGCCCGCCGGTGGAGCAAGCGGTGAGAGCAAGTATCGCTACGAGCGGAATGAGGCGCTTCATTTGGTTGGGAGCAGCGCTTTCGCTGGTTCAGCATATGAAGTTCCAACAATCATTCCCTCTTCATTGAGGTGAAATGAAGTTACTGATGCCAGGGTGCACTCTCGCTTCCTAGGATCATGCATCAATCTTCTGCCTTCAACAGCGCTCCGTAAAATCCAAATTGGAAGTTGATGTGAGACGCAGAGCGCATCTTTGCCCTTTGCAAGATCTCGAGCAGAGAAGAGCGCTGCCAACATTCGAGAGATCTGCTCTTCATACGGTTCGCCCCATGATGGCACCCATGGCTTGGTGAGATGTCGCCAGGAAGATGGATGTCGAAGAACTCCGCTTCCAAATTCAAACTTCTCGCCCTCAAAAATATTTCGTGCCTCAATCACGCGTGGATCGGTGACAATCTCGAGATTGTGCATCTGCGCAACTGGAGTTGCAGTCTCTTGCGCTCTCTGCAGCGGTGATGCAACCACCGCGCCGAGATCCAGAGTCTTCGACCAGTCAGCAACAACGCCAGCCATCGCAAAGCCCCGCTCGGATAGATGCCAGCCAGGCTGCAATCCATAAAGAATCTTCTCAGGGTTATGAACCTCGCCATGCCTGAGGAAGTGAATGGTTTGAGCGGGAGTACCCAGATTGGCCATAGGAGCAATCATAAAGGAGCGGGAGCCAACTGTTTTCGCTACTTTCGCTAGGCTCTGCTTATGGCTTCCACCACTAAGCGTGCGGCCTTCTTTGATGTAGATAATACTTTGATGAAGGGCTCCTCGCTCTTCCTCCTTAGTCGAGGCATGTACAAGCGCGGCTTCTTCAATCGTCGCGATATTGCATCTTTTATCTTTACAAATGCCCGTTACCAATTAACTGGGCGTGAGCGACCAGAGGAGATTGAGCGAATCCAGAACGCTGCCTGTGAGTTCATCAAGGGCCATGATGTGGAAGAGATCAAAACTTTAGGAATTGATGTCTACAACAAATACGTCTCCCAGCGCCTATGGGCAGGGACGATTGAACTTGCTAATAACCATATGGCAAATGGCGAAGAGGTCTGGCTCGTTACCGCAACTCCCATTGAACTCGCGGCGTTGATTGCGGAGCGACTTGGATTTACCGGAGCGCTGGGAACGATTGCTGAAACTTCACAGGGTAAGTACACCGGAAAACTTTCTGGCAAGTTGCTTCATGGAAAGGAGAAGGTCCGAGCAATCAGTGAGCTAGCTGAGAAGAATGGCTTTGACCTCACCACCTCATATGCCTACTCCGATAGCCACCACGATATTCCACTCCTACAAGCAGTCGGCCACCCAAGCGCCATTAATCCCGATGCCCTGCTCTACGCAAAAGCCGCAATCGAGCATTGGCCTATCCGCGATTTCCGGCGGAGAAATCTCCTCCAGAAGATAAGCACGCCACTGATTGCCTCACTTGCAGAACTCTTTATTGCGCTCAATCCGCGACTTCGTCGACGGAGAAGTAAGTAACTCTTGCCTCAGAGTGGTACTTGCGACCGCTAAATCATCGGTAAAATTGCCGACTTATGTCTATCTCACTTGCAGATGAATTGCGCTCTCGTAGCGATGAAGAGATAGCTGCGCTCTTTTCCCTCCGCCCGGATGTTATCTCTCCACTCCCATCCGATATGGCAGCGTTAGCAGCTCGCTGTAACTCCATGCCAAGTCTGATGCGCGCTCGTGATGCGCTCAACAAATGGCAGCTCGATGTTCTGACGGTCGCCTGTTCCCTGACTGAGCCGTTCTCTGCCATGGAGATCATGTCACTCACATCTAAAGACGCGAAAAAAACTTTGGAGAATCTTCAAGCGCGAGCTTTGTTATATAAAGATGGTCAGAAGTATCGCATTCCAGCTAACTTACGAACCCTCGTAGGTGAGTGGCCAGCTGGCCTTGGTCCATCATCTAAAAAGGCGTTCGATATAGAACTTCTTGAAAGTGCGCCAGATGCAAAGAGCATTCTTGAGCGCTTTCTCTGGGGACCACCTATCGGTTCTATCGATGTAAAGCGAGCGAATAAGAACGTTGCCTGGTTAATTGAGAATAACTTTCTCATTACCCCAAACGATCAGAGCGTGGTTCTTCCGCGCGAAGTCGCAATCGCCCTCCGCGGTGGCAAAGCACTTCAAAGTAACGAGCAGAGTGCACCAACTATTTCTGGTGCAAAGCGGAAGCCGAAAGATGTAGAAGCTGCGGCAATTGCAAATGTTTCGACCGTTTTACGTTGGTGTGAAGAGCTCGCTCATAACTGGTCAGATGAACCACCTGCGGCACTGAAATCTGGTGGCCTTGGCGTGCGAGATCTCAAGCGCACAGCAGAACACTTGGGTGTCGATGAAGCCTGCGTATCTTTTATTGCAGAATTGCTCTACATCGCCGGCCTGATTGTTATCGATACCGATGATTCAATTCTGCCTACCAATGCCTTTGATATCTGGCTTGGCAAGAGCGCAGAGGAGCGTTGGCAAGTTCTCGCCTCACTCTGGTTAGTTACATCTCGCGTTCCGGGACTTGCTGGAAAATCCGAACCAAAGCTATCTCCACTAGGACCAGAACTTGATCGCCCGGCAATCTCCACAATTAAAACGGGTGCGCTCAACGCTCTTACCGCCAATGTCTGCCTTGATCCTGATCTGGATTCCTTCCACGCCTACCTCACATGGCACTTCCCAATTCGATCTAATCGCGATTATTTACAGTGGTCACTTCGCGAAGCCGAGTGGCTCGGATTAACAGGCCAAGGTGCGCTCTCTCCCTTTGGCGCGGCGCTCTTAGCTGGTGAAGATACAAAGGTTGATGCCGCTCTTCCTCAACCGGTTGAACATATTCTCCTTCAAGCCGATAACAGCGCAATTGCTCCTGGTCCGCTCACACTTGAAGTAGCTAGCCTCATGGGAACCATTGCAGATATTGAAAGTCGTGGTGGCGCTACCGTCTATCGTTTCTCTGAAAGTTCTATCCGCCGTGGCTTAGATCATGGCCATACTGGCGAGAACATTCTCGAATTCTTACGGAAGACTTCAAAGACACCTGTTCCACAACCATTGGAATATTTAGTTAATGACACTGCACGCCGTCATGGCAAGCTGCGCGTCGGCCATGCAATCTCTTACCTTCGTTGTGAAGATGAATCGGTCATTGCGCATATCCTGGTCGACAAGAAGTTGGATGAGGTTGCACTTCGCAAAATCGCTCCACAAGTTTTAGTAAGTGAGGTCGAGCCCTCACTCTTAGTCGGCGCCCTGCGTGAAGCGGGCTACCTTCCTGCGCTCGAAAATGCGACCGGCATCTTGCTATCTGCTCCAACAATTCGTCGAGCAAAGAGTCGACCAAAGCCACCACGGACCATGACAGATTTCAGTGACCCGGTCGATGCCGTGATTGCCGCTGCCGTTCGAGCAATCCGTGCAGGCGAGAAGGCGACATCACATAAGAGCCGCGATATTCCACGGACGACTGCAAATGAGACGCTTGAGCTACTCCATCAATATATTGAAGATGGGACGACGCTGACGATTGGCTACGCGGATACCAACGGCGGGGTATCGAATCGGGTTATCGACCCACTCTCGATCTCACTTGGAACCCTTCACGCACGTGACCACGGAACGGGCGAGGTTACGACCTTCCGTATCCCAAGAATTACCGGAGTCGCCCGTGCAGAATAAGGCAGAATAAGGTCATGGAGACGATGAAGATGTCCACGTTCTTCAATGAACTCCGTACCCTTGTGGAGATTGAATCGCCCACTGAGGATCTCGGCGCCTGTCGCGAAGCGCTATTTGCAACGAGTGAGATCATCGAACGGCACCTCACGATTGCTCCCGAAATGCTGGAGGAGAATGGGCGTCCTATTCTCTGGTGGGGCACTCGCGCTCCGCGAGTTTTACTTCTCGCGCATATCGATACCGTCTGGCCACGTGGCTCATACCTTCCACTCTGGCGAGAAGAAGATGGAAAGATTTTTGGACCCGGCATCTTCGATATGAAGGCTGGAATTTTGCAGGCAATTTACGCGATTGCTGAAATTGATGGTGCGCACGAGTCGGTAGCAATCGCCATTACGACTGATGAAGAAGTTGGCAGTCAGACCACTCGCGAGTTCATTAAAGAACGAAGTGCAACAGTTCAGGCGGTACTGGTCCTGGAAGCTTCACTTGATGGCAAGGTGAAGGTCGGACGTAAAGGAACGTCCATGTACCAAGTGAGCGTTCTCGGCCGTGCCGCTCATGCCGGTCTAGATCCCGAGAAGGGCGTCAATGCAACTGTGGAGATTGCCCACATCATCTCCCAGCTCGCAGCACTTGAAGTTCCAGAGTTTGGAACGACCGTTGTTCCCACAACTCTGCGCTCTGGGACGACAACAAATACCGTTCCGGCAGAGGCGATTCTTGATATCGATAGTCGCTCCTTTCTCCACTCCGAGATGGTCCGGGTAGAGAGTGCGCTGAAGAATATGACGCCACTTCACCCCGAGGCGCTCATCACCGTCACTGGGGGAATAAATCGCCCACCATTACAGGTTGAATCAACATCAGAGCT
>CAINVP010000002.1 GCA_903854185.1 uncultured Actinomycetes bacterium | reverse complement strand
AAGTGGGTTCTTCCACGCCTCACGATTTCGAAGTACAAATATGCCTAGTCCTCGTGGTCCGCACCAAGATCCTGATTCCCACAACGCGCCATCCCAAGGTCCATGATTTCCGGTGTGGGTGGCGGTGGCATCGAGGAAGATTCGGCCAGCAAAATTCTCTGGATCTGCCGAGCGAACTCCGGTCTCACCGTTAACAGCTTGCCAAGCGAGCAAATCATCTGCGGTCGCTGTGGGGGATTGCTCGCCAAAGCCAATCTCTCGAGATGGCGTCTGCAGTGCGATTGCGAATACCTCGCTCCGAGAAATAGCGGGGTAGTACAAGGTGCCATGCAGTAGCCCAGAGACCCCAAGATGAAAGCCTAGGGAGGTCTCACCTAGGAAGTGCAGGTCATCGCCCCGAACTTCCAAGTTGGCTGCCATTGATTCCCTGGCCTCGTCCCGGAGGATTGCTGCTCTTCGAGATGCCTGATGGATTTTTCGAGGCTCTGCCCAACCCTGATCAAAGGCATCGAGAAGGACCTCTCGCGCCTTGGGGTGGAGAGGGGATTCGGCTTGGAAAGCTGTGACTGAGCCCACCCGAGGAAGGCTATCGAGGATTGCGAACCTTTGCGAGCGTAAAGGTTATCCTTGGCACATGCGTATCGGGAGAAAAATCCTCGCCACTGCCGCCATTGGCGGGCTCATTGCCCTCTTATCGGGTTGCTCAAGTTCGAGCATTCCAGGCTTTGGCTTCAAGAAAGATCTGTCCTCTGTTAATCAGATATCGATCTCACTATGGCAGTTTGTCGTCATCAGCATCATCATCGTGGGCGTCTTCACGTTCGTTTTGATTATGTGGCCGATCTTCTTCCATCGCAAGAAGAGCGAAGAGTTCCCGAAGCAAACTCAGTACAACATTCCCGTTGAAGTTGCCTACACAGTGATTCCGTTTGTGATTGTTGCGGTGCTCTTCTTTCTTACCGCCAAGGATGAGTCAAAGATTACGCACATCACTCCTGTAAGCAAGGTTGCCCACGTCATCGATGTGAATGCTTACCAGTGGTCCTGGCAGTTCACCTATGCCGATACAAAACTTGCGGCAAAAGATTCAACAGTGACTGGTACGCCTGCTCAGCCACCCACGCTTGTTCTTCCGCAGGGGGAGCGCGTCCAGTTCGTACTCACCTCCAGCGATGTCGTTCATGGATTCTGGATCCCAGCTTTTATGATTCAAATGCAGAACCTTCCTGGCGTCACCAATCACCTCGAATTCAGCGCTGAAAAATTGGGAACCTATCCCGGTCGATGCAACATTCTCTGCGGGCGTAATCACTCGCAGATGCTCTTTAAGGTCAAGGTGGTTACACCTGCCGAGTATCAGTCCTACCTAGCAACATTTAAGGCGGCTTAATAATGACTACATACGCAGAAGCACCAATCATTCAGGATCTGCCAGTTGCGCCAAAGAAAGCCAGTAAGGGCCGCATCTTTGTAAAGTGGGTGACCTCTACCGATCACAAGACGATCGGCTACCTCTACCTAATGACCAGCTTTGCCTGGTTCATCATCGCCGGAATTCTTGCGCTCTTGCTCCGAAGTGAATTAGCGCGCCCAGGACTTCAATTCTTAAGTAACGAGCAGTACAACCAGATCTTCACGATGCACGGCACCATTATGTTGTTGATGTTCGCAACACCGTTGTTCGTCGGTTTTGCAAATGTGATCATGCCGCTTCAGATTGGCGCGGCAGACGTTGCCTTCCCTCGATTGAATATGCTCTCGTATTGGCTCTACCTATTCGGTGGCCTCATGGCCTTCGCTGGTTTCTTGAGCCCAGGTGGCGCTGCATCATTCGGCTGGACCGCTTACGCGCCACTTGCTAATTCACAGTATTCACCTGGTATCGGTGGCGACCTCTGGGTAATGGGCCTTGCCATCGGCGGTATCGGAACAATTCTTGGTGGAGTTAACTTCATTACGACAATCTTCACGATGCGCGCCCCTGGCATGACCATGTTCCGCATGTCCATCTTCTCGTGGAACGTTCTCCTCACATCAATCTTGGTTCTGCTTGCTTTCCCACCTCTAGCCGCAGCTTTCCTTGGATTGGAATCTGACCGACTCTTTGGTTCACATATCTTTGATCCAGCTAATGGTGGAGCGATGCTCTGGCAACACCTCTTCTGGTTCTTTGGGCATCCAGAGGTATATATCCTCGCGCTACCATTCTTCGGAATCGCATCTGAAATTCTTCCAGTCTTTAGCCGTAAGCCCATCTTTGGTTACAAGGGTCTGATCGCTGCAACAATCGGTATCGCGGCACTTTCAGTATCGGTATGGGCGCACCATATGTTCGCAAGCGGACAGGTTCTCTTGCCGTTCTTCTCCTTCATGACCTTCTTGATCGGTGTTCCTACCGGTGTGAAGTTCTTTAATTGGATTGGCACGATGTGGCGAGGATCGCTCACCTTCGAAACACCGATGCTCTTCGTACTCGGCTTCCTAGTTACCTTCTTGTTCGGTGGATTAACTGGAATTCTTCTTGCCAGCCCTCCTATGGACTTTGCGGTGTCAGCCTCGTACTTCGTTGTAGCTCACTTCCATTACGTTCTCTTCGGAACAGTGGTCTTTGCGATGTTTGGTGGTTTCTACTTCTGGTGGCCAAAGATGACCGGCCACATGTTGAACGAGCGCCTTGGAAAGATTCACTTCTGGACTCTCTTCTTCGGCTTCCACCTCACCTTCCTGATTCAGCATTGGCTTGGAATTAAGGGAATGCCTCGTCGTTACGCGGATTACCTTCCAACAGATGGCTTCACGTTGATGAACCAAATCTCTACCGTTGGTTCATTCCTCTTGGCAATTTCGATGATTCCATTCGTAATCAACGTCTGGATCAGCCGTACTTCTCCTAAGGTCACCGTTGATGACCCATGGGGCTACGGTGCCTCACTTGAGTGGGCGACCTCGTGCCCACCACCACGCCACAACTTCCTCTCCATGCCACGCATCCGCTCTGAGCGTCCGGCGTTTGATCTCCATCACCCAGATGTTAAGACGGAAGGTCACTAACCATGAAAGCTAGTTGGAGATTATTCGTTGGACTTGCAGTCTTCTACGCCATCATGGCCGTCATCTATTACGCAGTTGGCGGTGAGGCGGTGGGAATCACCGCCATCGCACTAAGTGGTGGATTAGCGGCAGTTATTGGGTTCTACGTCTGGTTCAGCGATAAGCGCCTTGGAACGATGCCTCAGGACAACCTGCAGGCTGAGATTGCCGATGGCGCTGGCGAACTTGGATTTTTCTCTCCACATTCATGGTGGCCACTTCCGGTGGCACTTTCTATGGTGGCAGCCGGTCTCGGTTTGATTGTTGGCTGGTGGTTCACACTGATCGCTGTCGCGGCTCTAGTCGTAAGCGTCCTTGGCTTCGTCCTTCAATACGAGAAGCCTGAGGAGGCTTCAGCGCACTAATCACCAACGTCTCCTCGGAAAGTGTGGGGCGAAACTCAACACGGGGCTTTGGATTAGTACCTTTTCGAGTCCGCCCAAGCGAACACCCAACTGCCACCAACGTCGGTTGCGGTGAGCCTTGTATGAGCCTCTTTAAGCCATGGGTGAGCTCCTACGTGTTGCCGAAACGTGTCATTGCTCACCACGGACCCTGACTTCTGCCTTGCGGCAGTCAGAATCAAATCATCACCTCCTTGTGGGAGGTTTGCAGGCAACTGTGTCAGGTAGCCGGTTGACTCCAATTCTTGGAACAATTTGGCCTCCATTAAATCCTTTGGATCCAAATGGTGACGGAAGCCTGCATCGACGACGGTATGAATATCCCAATCCGGATATGCAAAATTTAATGCAGCGATGCATTGCTGGAGCTTTGCCAGGGAAGTTCTAGGGGCTCCATTAATGCGAACTGTAGCCATATTGGAACCATCGACGATAAAAACCTTTTGCTTGCCATTTTTGTTTAGGTTCAACGTGAGATGCTGAACTTGGGCTTCGAATTGGGACCAAATCATATTTAAATCCATCAGAGAAGCCTGTATCGAGTTTAGAGTCTGGGATGAATCTGTGCCTGAACTTGAATCTGAACACAAAAGTTGCATGTTAGAAAATTCAGTGGAAATAAGCTCTCGAGTGGCAAATATCGACTCGTCGAATTTTTCGAGTGTTGACTGCACGGAAATGGAAACATCAATATTCAAATCTTTAACGACGTCCTTCGTTAGCCGGGAGGATTCGTTTGAAAGTAGATCTATTCGTCGTCGGGTTACTCCTGGTCCCGAATCGTCAAGCGCCTTTGAAATCACAGGCGAAAGTTTCTTGCGAACTTCCTTGAGCACCACCTCTGACATTCGCGACTTATCATTTTTTACGAGCTCCGACATGTTTTGCTCTGATTGAGTAACAAAAAGTTCAATGTTGTTGATCAGGCTATCCACGTAATCTGTAAGTCTTGAGGTAGGGAAGTGGACAACATCAAATGTTGCGGAAATTTGGCTTATAGATTCGCGGTATTCAATTACCTGCTTGCGGAAGCATTCAGCTGTCCCTTGAATCGCATTTAAAAATGCATTTGAGAAGAAATTTTCCCACGGACCAATCATTGACTTAATTATCGGCTGCGAGAGAAACTCATACAGATTAATTGTTTTACCAAGAGAAGGAGAATAAAAAACGCCTCCGTGCTTTAGTGTGGCTTGGAAGGTGGCCCAATGTGGAGTTCGTATAGCATTTAGAAACCTTTCTTCAATTTCAGTAATTTTTTCGTTTGAATGATTTAGTTCGTAGTCTAGAAAACTCGATTTATTGGATAAAAGGTACTCCCTAATAGCTTCAATTCTTCCATCTAACGCCTTACTAACTGCAATATTTGCCTCTTCTAGAGACCCTTCAATCGACTTCATTTGCTCTCGAAAAGTAGTATCTAGCATTGCTTCCATTTGTTGCAACAACCTAAGTGCTGAAGATGCTGAAGATTTCATTTGTAGAAGGGATCGATTTCGCCGAACCATTGTTCCGGCAGTTATTGTTGTGGTCGATATGTGTCTAGATAAAGATGGGACCCCTGTCATTTCTGAATCAGAAAATTTAGCTTTCTTTCCCAATTTCATTTTCAGAAAATCAGCACTTGACGTCATAAACACTGGTGATTGGAGTATCGCTGATTGCCATTTGCCGCGCGTTATTT
>CAINVP010000001.1 GCA_903854185.1 uncultured Actinomycetes bacterium | reverse complement strand
TTCTGCCAGAAGCATTCGCTACGGTGCGCGAGGCAGCAAAGCGCACCCTTGGACAACGTCATTACGACGTGCAACTTATGGGTGGCGCTGCACTCCATCTTGGAAATATCGCAGAGATGCGCACCGGTGAAGGAAAGACGCTCGTCTCGACCCTTCCTGCTTATCTCAATGCCCTCGCCGGCAAAGGCGTTCATGTCATCACAACGAACGATTATTTAGCAGAGCGCGATAGTGAGTGGATGGGTCGTGTCCACCGATTCCTTGGCCTCAAGGTCGGCGTCATTCTCTCTAACATGACTCCAGCGCAACGTCGCGAGCAATATGCAGCAGATATTACTTATGGAACAAATAATGAATTTGGCTTTGATTACCTCCGTGACAACATGGCCTGGTCACTTGATGATTGTGTACAGCGTGATCACCACTTCGCAATTGTGGATGAGGTCGACTCAATCCTTATCGACGAGGCGAGAACCCCACTCATCATCAGTGGACCTGCTGATAAAGCGACCAAGTGGTACATTGAATTTGCAAATATCGTTACCAGACTTAACGCAGTTGAAGATTACGAAGTTGATGAGAAGAAGCGAACCGTCTCTATTCTTGAATCTGGCGTCACAAAGGTTGAATCTGCCCTAGGAATTGGCAACCTCTACGAGTCTGCCAACACTCCCATGATTGGCTATCTCAATAACGCGTTGAAGGCTAAAGAGCTCTTCAAGCGCGATAAGGATTACGTCATCATGTCTGGCGAGCTCTTGATTGTTGATGAGCACACGGGCCGCGTCCTTGCCGGCCGCCGTTACTCAGAGGGGCTGCACCAAGCGCTAGAGGCAAAAGAGAAGATTGAAATCAAGGATGAGAACCAGACCCTTGCAACGATTACCCTTCAGAATTATTTCCGTCTGTACTCAAAGCTTGGCGGTATGACCGGTACTGCGATGACAGAGGCAGCTGAGTTCATGCAGATTTACAAGCTCGGAGTTATTCCTATTCCAACGAATCGGAATAACCAACGCATTGACTCGCCAGATTTAATCTACAAGAACGAAGAGGGCAAATTCCTTGCTGTCGTTGAGGATATCGTTGAGCGCCACAAGAAGGGCCAGCCAATCTTGGTCGGCACTGTCAGCGTTGAGAAGTCAGAACATCTCTCAACGTTGCTGACTCGTCGCGGAGTTCGCCACGAGGTACTCAATGCCAAGCAGCATGAGCGCGAAGCTGCAATCATTGCTCGCGCAGGAACAATTGGCGGCGTGACAGTTGCAACCAATATGGCGGGTCGAGGAACCGACATCATGCTCGGTGGAAACCCTGAGTTCATGGCAGATTTCGAACTGCAACGTCGCGGAATTGATCCAGTAGAGAACCTAGAGCAGTACGAGTCAGAGTGGCCAGCAGAGATTGCAAAGCAGAAAGCTGCGGTTGCTGCCGAACACGAGACCGTGGTTGGTCTTGGCGGTCTCTATGTTCTAGGAACTGAGCGCCACGAATCTCGTCGTATCGATAACCAGTTGCGCGGACGTTCTGGTCGTCAAGGTGATCCTGGTGAGTCACGCTTCTATCTCTCACTTCAAGACGATCTGATGCGCCGATTTAACTCTGGCCTGGTTGAGCGCGTTATGAGCGCAAGCGGTGTCCCAGATGACCAGCCAATTGAATCGAAGATGGTCTCTAACGCTATTCGTTCAGCACAGACGCAAGTTGAATCACTCAACTTCGAGATGCGTAAGAGCGTTTTGAAATATGACGATGTCATGAACCGCCAACGTGAAGTGATCTATCGTGAGCGCCGGGAAGTGCTCGAGGGCGAAGATATCTCAGAGCTGGTTCAAAACTTCCTTGCCGAGACTCTTACGGCATATGTCACAGCGGCGACCGCTTCCGGCTTCCCAGAGCAATGGGATCTCGAAGAACTTTGGAAAGCTGTGACAACGATTTATCCGATCTCATTTACTATCGAAGATGTTGCAGCTGAGGTCCACGGTATTGGCGGTCTTGACCACGACTTCTTGCTTAATAAAATTTTGAGCGATGCAAAGAGCGCATATGCCGCTCGTGAAAACTCGTTGACATCAGGTGTGATGCGCGAACTAGAGCGGAAGGTACTTCTTTCAGTTCTGGATCGAAAGTGGCGTGAACATCTTTATGAGATGGATTACCTACAAGAGGGAATTGGTCTTCGTGCGATGGCACAGCGAGACCCTCTAGTTGAATATCAGAAAGAGGGATTTGATCTCTTCGCCGCGATGAGCGATGCCATCAAGGAAGAGCTTGTAGGACTTCTCTTCCACGTAGAAGTTGATATTCAGATGCTCGAAGGCGCGCCAGCAGTTGAGGCGAAGGGCATTCAGGCTCCGGCAAAGCCCGAGGTAAATCAGCTTCGTTATACCGCGGCAGATGTAGATGGTCAGGTTGTTCAATCTGGCGGAACAGCACGCAATGCTCCTTGTCCTTGCGGGTCAGGCAAGAAGTACAAGCGCTGCCACGGCGCGTAATTACAACAAGGTAAATTCCGTACAAAGCCAGCGTTGATCTACTCCTTCAAATCGGAGGATGATCGAGCGGACCCGGTCGCCAATGCGGATTGTTACCGTTGTCTCTGCAATACCCTCATGAGGCTGAGCGATATAAATTCGCCGGATCTTCGGTAACCCCTCAAAGATGCCAATCATTGAGAGCATCTTGGAGTAGACCAATCTGTGGCTCCATCTATCGAGCTGTGACGGTGAACGTCTTGCACCAAGAATCTCAATCACACTGATGGCATATCTGGTTACCCAGGTCTCTAAGTCGGGCAATTCATTGAGAGGTGAAGGTCGAGAAGGGCTCTCCGGATCTGCCTCCTCTCCCTCAACCAGATCAGGGGTTGGAACGAGGTAGAGCTTGGGTGTTATGCCGGCCGGGACATGAAGTGGCTCCCTGTTGGGGAATAGGTCCAGCGTCGGCTGGAGGCGAAAAATCGCTACTTCTGGCTTAACTTCATACTGCTTCGGAGAGTAGAGGCTTTTGATTGGTGAAGGAGTTGTCATGGGGGAAGGCTCTTCACCGCCAGCTTTATCAACATCATCCTTAAGGATGAGATAACAGCGACCCCCTAAAAGTTATCAATGCCCATGCAATTTCAACTTCCACATCTCTCTCGAAGAGTAATCATCATTGGCTCGCTCTGCCTTGCACTCATTGGAGTTCTGGGCCTGGCCGGAACGGGCAATCAGGGAACGCTTCTTTGGAGCGCCGCTCACGACCTGCCGATTGGCGCAAAGATTCATCAATCAGATCTCACTGCAATCAGAGTGACTTTTGGTTCATCTGAACGCTCGTATCTAAAAAATCTAGAGAATATTTCGGGCGAAGTAGCGGTTCGATTTATTGGAAAGGGAGAGCTACTTCCCAAAGCAGCCATTGCCCACTCGACCCTACCGAGCACGAATCGAGATCTCTCACTAGGAATTCAACTTTCAGATCTCCCTAGCGACTTAGCGGCTGGCGATCTCGTGGATATCTATCTTGTCCCACGAGACCCACATGCCCAGAGTGAGAAGATTTCATCGGGCCTTCTGGTGGAGAAGGTTGATGACAGAGGAAGGAATTTGGGCGGGTCAATTAATATCCTGCTCTCTCTTAAAGAGAGTGAAGTCATATTTGTGACAGATGCGATTTCACTTGGGCGGTTGGTAGTGGTGCGACATGGCAAATGAGATTCCACGTCTAGAAGTAATAACCGCCATTGAAGATCGCGATCTCGAGGATTATGTGGCGCAACTTCTCTTCTCACAAGGGTGGTCGATTATTTATCGAACCCTTGATGCATCCTCATTGCGCGAGGCCATCGCTTCACGAAATGGTGACCGAACAATCTTGATCTATACCTCCGCTATGAGGGGATTTTCTAGTGATCTCTTACTTCTCCAAGAGCAGTTGAACTTCACCGCGATATCACTTGACTCTATTCCTCGTGGCGAGCGAAACTCTCATAACATCATGAGCATTATCCGCGGCTACGTCCGAGCGCCACTTGTACAACAAGAGCGGAGCGAGCACTCGCCGCGAAAAGCGCCCCAACGCCAATCTGTCATCACCATCACCGGTACAACTGGTGCACCAGGTAGGACTTTGCTCTCGATTGCACTTGCAGAGGAGTTCTCACTTACTCGAACGCTCTCCTTGATTGATGCTGATATGCGTTCTCGTACCTTGACCCGCACTCTGCGAGGTGTGACGACGCCATATGAAATAGCCTCGCTAGATCCTGCCAAGAGACCAGCCACTCTTCCTGAAGTTGGTCGACAAGATTTATCTCTTGTAGACCTTGGAACGCTCCCACCCTTGGCAGATCTTGTTAATGACCGTCGCTGGCAGGCGGTTCTGACACATGGCATTCTGCAGAGCACTTCCCATCTGGTCTTTGTTTGCAAGCCGACACTTGCCAGCTTGGAGGAGGTTCGGGAGTTCGTTCATGATTTCCCACTCCTGCTTCAATCGATCCCCATTACATTTATCTGCATCACTCATAACTCCCAACGGGGCACACGAGAGGTATTAGATAAGTTTGATGCTCTGCTCCGTTCAAATCGGCGAGCTGTGCTACACCACCGACTACTCGTCGACTCTGGGCTGGCGATCCCGCTTCTCTCCACCCCTACAAGAAGTAAAAAAGAGATTGCTAAGATTGCGCTATCGCTCATCTGATTGGGCGCCTTCAGCCGCCAGCACCGGTGGAGAGTGAATGGAGATGTATGAACTCTCGGTACGCCCCTGAAGGCACCGCGCTCACGCCGGCTGATGTCGAGCGACTTTCAGAGCTGATTGCCGAATGGCAGTTGCTAGCCGATCTCTCCTTTGCTGATCTGATTCTCTGGGTGCCGCTTCGAAAGGATTATCAGAGTTGGCCCGAAGGCCATGTGGCCTTTGCGCATATTCGTCCCACAACCGCTGCCACCGTCTTTGCCCATGATGTAATCGGCACGGAACTAACGTGGGGAGAGAATCCACGCATTGACCAGGCGCTCTCTCAAGGAGAGATTGTTCGCGATACCGAACCGGAGATGGTCGGTGATCTCTTGATAAAAGAGGAGACAGTTCCGGTTCTCTTTGAGGGACATATCATCGCCGTGATTTCCCGCCACCGAGATGCAATTCAGATGCGCTCGGCCTCACGCCTTGAGATTAACTATCGCGAAATTGCCCATAAGTTTTATCGCATGGTCGCAGAGAGCACCTTCCCGTTAAAGAATTCCATTTATCGTGCTGAATCTGCCCCGCGTGTAGGCGATGGCTTACTCCGTCTTGATAGCAATGGCCACGTTATCTACGCCAGCCCTAATGCGCGCTCAGCACTCTCGCGCGCCGGTTGGGATGCAGAACTGGAAAATTACAACTTGGGCTCAGTTATGGACTCCATACTTGGTGCATCACCGATACCAACAGATGAGCCGTGGTCACTCATCGTGGGAGGTGCCTCTCTTCGTCGCGCCGATTTTGAGAATGAGCAAGCGACTATTGACCTACTCGTCATTCCACTCATCGAGGGCAAAGATCGCATCGGTGCCATCGTTCTTCTCCATGATGTCACGGAACTCCGGCGGCGAGATCGGGCCTTGGTAACGAAAGATGCCACAATCCGCGAGATTCATCACCGCGTAAAGAACAATCTCCAAACTGTCTCAGCCCTGCTTCGCCTGCAATCCCGACGAGTTGAAGATCCCACTGCTGCTGCAGCGCTTGCTGAGGCCGTACGCCGTGTCGCCTCTATCGCGATGGTGCATGAAACACTTGCTTCTAGTTCAACTGAGCGAGTCGCCTTTGATGAGGTATTCGACCGCATCATCCATAATGCGATTGAGCTAAGTAGTAGACCCATCGATATTCGAATTGAAGGTCGCTTCGAGGAGTTTGATTCACAAGTAGCGACGCCTCTTGCACTCGTCGTAACTGAGTTAATCCATAACGCCATCGAACATGGTCTAGAGAAGTCCGGCGATTATTTACGAGTGAATATCGCGCGAAGTGATGCAGACTGCATCATAACGATTGCCGATAATGGCGCTGGTCTGCCGGAAGATTTCTCCATTATCTCCTCATCAAATCTTGGCTTACAGATTGTGCGGACCCTCACTGAAAATGAACTCAAGGGATCCATCGCTATTACGCGGGTTGGATCTGAAACCCAGGGCGTTCTCGCCATTCCACTTTTCAACAAATCAATCAAGTAAGGACGTTCATGGGCAATCACATTAAGTACTCGCATGATGGCGTAACTGGCTCGGGATATATCGCACTGCCTGATTCCGGCAGTGGTCCCGCGGTTATCGTGATCCAGGAGTGGTGGGGCCTGGTTGGCCACATCACAGACGTTGCAGATCGATTCGCCGAAGCTGGTTTTGTCGCGATTGCTCCGGATCTTTATCACGGTCAGGCGGCCTCCGAACCGGATACCGCAAAGAAACTCATGATGGAGCTCCAACTGGATAGCGCGGCATCGGAGATTATCTGCGCAGCCCGTTATCTGGTCTCGATGAAGAACGTCACCTCCTCGTCAGTGGGAGTTGTTGGCTTCTGCATGGGTGGCTCACTCGCCATCTGGAGCGGGACACTCGCGCCAGAAATCACGGCAACGGTTGGGTTCTATCCGGGTTCGTCCTGGGAGCGCCATGCACCGGTATGGGCGAACTATGCCGGCAAGGCTTGTGAAATTCACTGCGCAGAGGGCGATGGAACTTCTGCCGCCCCTGGCATCCAGGAGGCAATTACAAAGATTCGAGAGGCAGGCGGTGAGGCAAGTGCCCATGATTACGCTGGGACAGAGCATGCCTTTTTTAATAATGATCGCGCGGAAGTCTTTAACCCGCAGGCAGCGAAATTAGCGTGGGCGAGAACTATCAACTTCTTTGCAACTCATTTGCAGAACAAGTAAGAATCTGCGAATTATTCGCAACTCGCATATTTTTATCCGTTGAATAAACTCAGTCTATGACTATTTACAACAACATCACTGAAATCGTTGGAAATACCCCACTTGTTAAACTTAACAAGATGATGGATGGCTCGAAAGCAACTGTCCTTGCAAAGTTGGAGTTCTACAATCCAACGAGCACCATCAAAGATCGTATTGGAATTGCGATGGTTGATGCCGCTGAAGCTAGTGGACAGTTAAAGCCTGGTGGCGCAATTGTTGAAGCAACATCTGGTAACACCGGTATCGCACTTGCAATGGTTGGTGCTGCTCGAGGTTATCGCACGATTCTCACTATGCCTGAGTCAATGTCAAAAGAGCGCCGTGCACTGCTACGTGCCTTTGGTGCAGAACTTGTTCTAACTCCAGCCGGAGAGGGAATGAATGGAGCGGTAAAGCGCGCTGAGGAAATTGGTGCGACAGAAGGTGCCGTTCTTGTTCGGCAATTTGAAAACGTAGCTAACCCAGAGATTCACCGTAAAACTACTGCGGAAGAAATTTGGCGTGACACCGATGGCAAGGTGGATATCTTGGTTGCGGGAGTTGGTACCGGTGGAACAATCACCGGAATTGGGCAAGTTCTTAAGGCGAAGAACCCAAACGTCAAAGTTATTGCAGTTGAGCCAGCAGCATCACCAATTCTTAACGGTGGCAATCCTGGCCCACACCCAATCCAGGGCATTGGCGCAAACTTTATCCCTGCAATTCTCGACCGCGGTGTCTATGACGAGGTGCTCGATGCACCTACCGATCTCACCGTTGAATTCGCTCGTCGCGCAGCTCGCGAAGAAGGAATTCTCGCTGGTATCTCCTCCGGCGCAGCTCTCTGGGCAGCACATCAAGTCGCAAATCGCCCTGAGAATGCAGGAAAGACCATTGTGGTCATCATTCCTTCATTTGGTGAGAGATATCTATCAACCATTCTCTATCAAGATTTGATGGATTAATTTCTTAAGTAGTTAAGATTGGGACAATGTTCCATATTAAAGAAGACCTCGACAACGTTCTAGCACGGGACCCCGCTGCAAGAAATCGGCTTGAGGTCTTTCTTGTTTACCCAGGGGTTCATGCAGTCTGGGCCTACCGCTTCGCTCACTTCCTCTGGAACCATGGCTTCAAGTTGTGGGCACGCGTGCATATGGCCTGGGTTCGTACCGTTACAGGTATTGAAATTCACCCTGGCGCAACCATTGGACGACGCTTCTTTATCGATCATGGCATGGGAGTCGTAATCGGTGAGACCGCTGTAATCGGTGATGATGTTCTGATGTATCACGATGTCACTCTCGGTGCTCGCGAGTACTCCAAGACAAAGCGCCACCCAACTATTGGAAACCGAGTGGTTCTTGGAAGCGGCGCCCGCATTATTGGGGATATCACGGTATTTGATGATGCGGTAGTGCCTGCGAACTCTATGATTGCCAAGGACCTTGCTCCTCGGGCGAAGGCTAATTTCTACTCTATTTGATCCTGGTACATCTGAGAGAGGTTACGTAGATGCAATCATTAATCATCCTCGTTCTCACCCTTGGCGGTTTGGGCGCAATGCTTATCCTCGCAAAAGGTGCCAGCTCCTATCGACCCAAAGGACGAAAGTAAGTAGATTCAACCCATGGTGAAGAGTGGTGCGAATGAAGTGATTCGCTGGGGGATTCTCAGCACCGGCAAGATTGCGCAATCATTTGTGCTCGACCTTCAACGTCTTGAAGATCATAAGGTTGTAGCGGTGGGATCGCGCTCTCTGGCAAGTGCCACATCGTTCGCCGATAGATTCTCAATTTCTCATCGATTCGGTTCATACTTTGAATTAGTGAACGACCCTGATGTGGATGCAATTTATGTAGCGACCCCGCACCCTATGCATCACGAAAATACTCTGATGGCCTTGGACGCGGGTAAACCAGTTTTATGCGAGAAAGTTTTCGCTATGAATCATGCGCAAGCGGCGGAGATGGTTGCAAAGGCACGCGAGAAGAAGTTGCTTCTCATGGAGGCGATGTGGACGAGATCGCTTCCTCACATCCGACGCATTCGTGAGATTGTGGCATCTGGTGTAATCGGAAAGGTAATCTCGATTCAGGCCGACCATGGTCAGTGGTTTGCAGCGGATCCAGCATTTCGACTCTTCGCCCCAGAACTTGGAGGTGGCGCACTCCTGGATCTTGGAATCTATCCAGTGAGTTTTGCGCATATGATTTTAGGCGCCCCATCACAAATCACTGCCCGTGGCACAAAGGCCTTTACCGGTGTGGATGAGCAGACCTCCATCATCTTGGATTATTCAAGCGGCGCCCAAGCAATTCTTACGACGACGCTTGCGGCGGTTACGCCAAATCGCGCTGTCATCGTCGGCACGGAAGGCCGGATAGAAGTTGATCGCACTTTCTATAACCCAAGTAACTTCCGAGTTATTAGCCGTACTGGCGAAGTGATTGATGGGTGGGAGAAGAAGTATCAAGGTGGAGGTCTGCGAGAGCAGGCAGCAGAGTTTGCTCGATGCTTACGTGCCGGAGAACTAGAGAGTCCAACAATTACCCTGGATGAGACGCTAGAAATTATGCAGGTGCTAGATGAAGTTCGCCGACAAATCGGACTTACCTATCCCGGCCTTAACGAGTAATGCGCTGCAACGCTTTAAGAATATCTAGCGCCGTAACTGGATTCACCTTCTTTGCTGCAAGCTTTCCCGCACTTGAGTGATGCTGCACCGCTTTAAAGAGGGCTTTATGGACTTCTTTAACGGTAGTTGGCCGCCAGGCGGCGAGTGTTGAGGCTGCTAGACCAGCAAGCAGGTCTCCGCTTCCAGCACATGCTAACTCCGGCCCACCGAGCTTATCCACGAGTAAGTCGCCCTTAGGTGAAGCGACGATTGTGTGGCGTCCCTTAAGTACGACGAAGACGCCTAAACTCTTTGCCATACCGGCAGCAACGCTTTCCCGCCCGACTCCTTCGGATACTGGGAAGCCAAGTGCAGCGGCTTCACCTTCATGGGGCAGTATTACTGTGAACTCAGCTTTACTCTCAGAAGTGCGTGCCATGGCACCGGCATCGAGAAGGAGATATTTACTGTGCGGAAGTACGGTGATCTCGGGATTACCTGGTCCAACGATCCACGCCTCAATCCGCTCATCGAAATCAGAAACAGGCACTATATCGGGGTAGGCGTTAAGAACTAAAGATTTTGGAGTGGTCGCCGTTGCGAAATACTGAACGTAGCCTGCCCCGCCAAGGCGTGCACCACCCACACAGAGAACTGCCGCACCTGGGTAGCGCTCACTTCCTGCAATCACCCCAACTACTCCTCGGAGGTATTTATGAACGCCCGAGGAGACGCTAGGTAGAAATTGCATTGCTTCGCTCATGTATTAATGGTAGTTCGCACAGTGAAGCGTTTATACAATTTTCAAGAGAAGAAAGATGAACTTATTTCCAACTGCTTGCGATAGCGACATTAACAATCGTCAGAATGAGCATTGTTGCCCAAATCTTGGTTGTGAATTTATCTTTCTTGGCGCTGCTCAAACCGAGATAGAGAATAATGGCGATAACGCCACCTTTGATAGTGAACTTGGTGTGATCGAGAAGATCAACGGTCTTATCGCTGTGATGAATCGCAACATTGAGGCCGAGCATGATGAGACCGGCGCCGAGCGCTGTCCAAGCCGCATGCATCACCCACGGTAGAAGTCGCTTCTCTGGCTTTGGGAGCTGTGAAAGAAGGGCAAAGAGCAGTCCAAGAACAGCGAGGATGTGAATTCCGAGAAGAGCGTTATATGCAAGTTTCATGGCTAAATCTTAACTCTCGATCTTAGAGACTGCGGAGTGCCTCTTCGAATCGCTCTGAATTAAATGCCTCTTTCGCCTTGGCGAAGCGCTCTGCGCCCCACCCAAGGAAATCAAAGTCAATAGAGCTGATAGAACTTTGAATCGAACCCCACAGCGTCCAGCCATAACGCGCAGCAGCTGCCTGTAGCCACACTCGGTTAAACGCCTCTGGGTGGCCCTCGCCGTAATAGTGGTCAACGAGCTCGTGCAATTTCGACTCATCTAACATCGCTTCCGACCAGATATTTCCTAGTTCGAAGGCAGGATCGTTATTTCCTGCATACTCGTAATCAATCAGCCAGAGCCGGTCGCCACCATCGATGAAATTCGCTGGCAGAAGATCATTATTGCAAGGAACGAGTGGAACCGGCTTCGCGTGAAGCGCGGTGCGAATCGCCTGAAACTTATCGGCATACTCTAGGTAATCCTCGGGCAGGGCTAACTCACGGTCCCGTACGACCTTTAAGTAGCCCTTCTGAACATCGAACATATTGAAGTCGCGATCAAAGGCAGGAGATTCGTGCAGTTGCTTCACCGCGCGAGCAACCCGATCAAGATTTTGGGCTATGTCATCTGCGGAGTAGGTCTGACCTGTAACAAAGCCGATGACGAGTACACCCAGATCGGGTCTGAATTCGTAAACCGGCGCCCCAATGCTCATTGCTGCCGCAATTTTGGAATTCTCAAACTCTGACCGGCGATCGATATTTAGAAGCGAAGAGTTCTTCCCGGAGATTCGAACTACATATTTTCGGGCATCAGTTGTGACGGCGATATTACGGTTGGTAATTCCGCCTGGGAGTTCGTACATTTCTAGCCGATTGGCGAGAAGAGGAATTTTATTTAAAATCCCAGAGAGCTCTTGCTCAAGTTCAACCGATGACAAACTCATTTAGCGAGGATACATTAAGGCTATGGCTGATAACAGACTTCCATCAAAATCTCGTATCGTCATTATTGGTGGAGGCGTCGGTGGCACCTCCGTTGCCTATCACCTCGGTGAGCTGGGTGAGAAGGAAGTCCTGTTACTCGATCGCAATGAACTGACGAGTGGCTCTACCTTTCACTCCGCCGGGTTAGTGGGTCAACTTCGCGCCGATCCAACATTGACGAAGATGAATATGCATTCGGCCGATCTTTACCGAAAGTTGCAGAGCACAGACACTCCACCATCCTGGATTGAGAGCGGAAGTATCAAACTTGCCTCCTCACCTGAACGGATGGAAGAGATCCGTCGCCAAATTGGCTGGGCGAAGACTTTCAACCTGGGGTTGCATGAAATTAGCGTGCAAGAGGCGAAAGAGCTCTTCCCACTTATGGATACCGATGGCGTTGTTGGCGCCTGTTTTATGCCATCTGATGGTCAGGTTGATCCATCCCAACTTGCGATGGCCCTCGCCGCCGGTGCTCGTCGCTTTGGTGCACAGATTCATACCTACACGCGAGTGCTTGCAATACGTACTGAACGCGGACGCGTCGTGGGAGTCGAGACGGATAAAGGCTATGTTGAGTGCGAAATCATTGTTAACTGTGGCGGAATCTACGCGGCAGAAATCGGACGCATGGTCGATGTTCGAATTCCGATTATTCCCATGTCTCACCAGTATGCCGTTACCGAGAACTTCTTAGAAGTTGGTAAACACCTACCATCTCTTCGAGATCCAGATTTGCTCATCTACTTCCGTCAGGAAGTGCAAGGGCTTCTCTTCGGTGGATATGAGCGAAATTCCAAAGCATGGACTGCGACCCACGAAAATTATGATGAGATTCCAGCAGACTTCAACTCCCGCCTTCTGCCAGATGAGTTTGATCGCTTTGAAGAGATTGCGGTTAATACTCAGAAGCGAATTCCAGCATTTAATACTTTGGGCATAAAGAACTTTATAAATGGACCTGAAGGTTTCACCCCTGATAATGAGTTCTGCTTGGGTGAGACAGAGGTAGGTGGTTTCTATGTCGCTGCGGGCTTCTGTGCGCACGGAATTGCTGGCGCAGGCGGTATTGGAAAAGTCATGGCGGAATGGATTGTTGCTGGTGAGCCACAGATGGATCTATGGCACATGGATATTCGCCGTTTTGGTGCGTCATACACATCACCGCGATTTACTTTAGAGAGAGTGCAAGAGAATTACGAGCAGTACTACGACATCCATTACCCACTGGAAGAGCGTCAAACCTGCCGACCTGCGAAGAAGTCGCCCGCGTATGAGTGGCATCGGGCGCAAGGTGCCTCCTTTGGCGAGAAGGCCAGTTGGGAGCGAGTGAACTTCTACGGACCGCATGAGGCGCTTGGCGATGAATCGCTCCGTCCGTATGGCTGGGCTGGTAAGAATTGGTCACCTGCTGTCAGCTTTGAACATAAGGCGGTACGAACTGCTGCGGGAATTTTCGATGAGAGTAGTTTTGCTAAATTCGCAGTGAAGGGAGTTCGAGCCGGCGAGTTCTTGGAGTTGGTCTGTGCAAATGACATTGTGCGTGGCGTTGGGCGATCGGTATACACCCAAGCGCTCAATAATCGTGGTGGCATTGAAAGTGATTTCACCGTTACTCAAATCTCCAATGATGAGTTCTTCATAGTTACTGGTACTGCTTTTAGAACCCATGATCTTGGTTGGTTAAAGAAGAAGGCGCGAGAGAATAACTTTGACGACATTATTTTTGAAGATAGGACGGAAGAGTTAGCAACGTTCGGTATCTGGGGACCAAATTCTCGTGAGATTCTTCAGTCTCTTACCACCGCAGATCTCTCTCATGAGGCCTTTCCATTTATGCGCTCGCAAGAGCTTGAAATTGCTGGAATCTCCGTCCGAACAACTCGAATTACATATGTGGGCGAACTTGGCTTCGAGGTGTACGTAGCTACTGAACGCGGCGAGGAGTTATGGCGAGCCATCAATAGCGCTGGTCAAGGAAAGGGGTTGACACCGTGTGGATATAGAGCAATCGAATCACTGCGGCTAGAGAAGGGTTATCGCGCCTGGGCTGGAGAGCTAAATAGTGAGACGAATCCGTACGAGGCAGGACTTGGTTTTGCGGTTTCAAAGAAGAAGAATTTTATTGGCAGTGAGGCTCTCGCCACAGCGCAGGTCCTCACTAGGAAGTTGGTAGCGATAACCTTTGACGATATTCGTTCGGTTCCACTGGGTAACGAGCCGGTTCAGTACAACGGCGAAATTATTGGTCGAGTGAAGAGTGGCGGACAGGGTTATACGCTCGGCAAGGCGATTGGTTACGCCTATCTTCCCATCTCGCACACGGCACCTGGAACAGAACTTCAGATTGAATTCTTTGGTGAATGGCGTACTGGCATGATTCAGAGCGAGCCACTTTTTGACCCAGAGTCAGATCGAGTCAAAGGCAAGTACTAACTTACATCGGTGTATCAGCCCTTGAATTACAGCTAGCTAAGAAAGTACTTGTAGAAGCGCCGCCGGCAACTCCGTTGATTGCGCCTACGATGAGGCCAACAACGAAGATAATAAGCGCCTTCATGGCTCAAGAATAGGTAAATGAGCGTAACTGCGCTAACTTACTAGGCGTGGTAGATGATGTAGATGTAATTGACACTTTAGATGGCGAAGAGTTCACGCTTGATTTCGGATCGTTGGGGCTGGATTCACGCCTCACAGATATTTTGAAGGCCCAGGGAATCTCCAACACCTTCCCTATTCAGGCCCAATGTATTCCATTAGCGCTCGCAGGTCGCGACATTCTCGCGAAAGCGAAGACCGGCTCTGGAAAGACATTAGCGTTCGCGCTTCCCGCACTTAACTACATGTTGCTCAATCCGGAAAATCACGGCGTAGAAAATCATCAGCCTGAAATTCTGGTGCTCTGCCCAACCCGTGAATTGTGTATTCAAGTCTCCACTGTATTTTCAGAGCTCGGTACAACTCTTGGAATTAATACCGTCACTATCTATGGTGGCGCCGCATCAGCCGACCAAGTGAAGAAGATCGCAGAAGGCTTTGATGTGGCAGTTGCTACTCCTGGCCGTCTCATCGACCTGGTGAATCAAGGAGAGATCAACCTCAAGCAGGTAAAGATGCTCATCCTTGATGAGGCAGATGAGATGCTTGATATTGGGTTTATCGATGCCGTTGAAACCATTCTTGCGATGACTCAGTCAACTCGCCAGACCATGCTCTTCTCAGCAACCATGCCAGGTCGCATCATCGCTATTGGCAAGAAGTATATGCAGTCTCCAACTCGCGTCGCTGTTGAAGATGAGGCGATGAGCGAGGGCGGAACAGCAAATATCTCCCAGCATGTCTGGCGAGCACACCAGATGGATAAGACTGCAATTATTGAAGCAGCGCTACTTTCAGAGTTGGGGCAGAAAGTCATCATCTTCTGCCGCACAAAGCGAAATGCACAACGTATCTGCGATGATCTCAATGCAGATGGTTTCAAAGCACTCACCATTCACGGCGATATGCAACAAATCGCGCGCGAGAAGTCTTTGGCGGCCTTTATCGGCGGCAAGGGCCAGGTCTTGGTTGCAACAGATGTTGCAGCCCGAGGTATCCACGTCGATGGCGTCACTTTAGTTATTAATTTTGATTGCCCAGATGATGAGCGTTCATACACTCACCGCATTGGTCGTACTGGCCGTGCTGGAGAGCAAGGAACAGCGCTCACCCTCGTTGATTGGGCCGATGTGATGAAATGGTCTGGCATCAACGGCCAACTGAACGGTGACCTTCCAAACGACCCCCCTGAGATTTACTCAACTAGCCCGCAGGCGAAAGAGCTATTCCCTCGCGTGCACGAGAAGCCGGCGAAGAACCCATCGGCCGTGAAGACGCCGATTGCTTCGAAGAACACCAAGCCTCGTGAGAGTTCCCGCCCGGTTGCAAAGAAAGAGAAGCCAACCGAGCCACGTGAAAAGCGTGAGCGCAAGCGGGTCCGCAAATATAAAGGCGAATAGCCTCAGCCGAATTACTTTACAAGTTGCAGGGAGTGAAGAAGAACTTCGAGCGGAGCCCGGAATTTCCTGATTCCCCGAAAGATTCTCGCACCCACAAGCAGCGCAATTCCGATACCAATGTTGACTGAGCTATGGAGAAGTAGCGCAATCCAGTCAAGCAGACCCAATCCATGGCCAGTTATGCCACCAGAATGTTGTGTGGCGCTCTCGCGAATTGGTCCAACGGAGAGTGAGAGATCAGTTATTGCATGCATTAAAATCGGTACCCATAAAGATTTGAAGTAGAGCATGAGCGATATCGCCAGAAAACCAAAGGCCGCTGCGCCAATAACTTGCATTGTTGTCTCTTGAAGCCCTTGGCTGTCAGCATGGAGATTTCCAAAGTGCATCATTCCGAAGTTGATAGAGGAGATGATGATTGCCGGCCAGAGCCCAACATATTTATTGAGAAGGCCAAAGATGAGTAAACGAGAGAGAGTCTCCTCGAAGAACCCGATAGCGAAGACCCAGTAAAAGGCACGAGCCAGCGTTGATAAGTCATGTCTAAAGGAGTAGATCTGCGAGAAATATGGCGATAGCTCAAAGACCACGAGTAGCACTAAAGGTATCCACCGTCGATTGATTCGGGGGAGTCGAAGGTATCGCCGCAATCTAGGGAGAAGGATGTAACTGAGGAGCAGGTAAACAACTCCTTCGGATACACGAAAGCCAGTTGCTTTTTCGTATCTGGTGAGATGTGGGAATAGGTTGATGAAGCTAAAGGTGCGGTGATAATCCACGAAGGCATAGAGGGTGACCACGAGGAAAGCGATAGTGACTCTTCTGGGGGTGGCTCTCTGCATTCGGACAAGGTATCGGAGGCCGGTGACATTTGTCCGTACATGGCAAAAAATTCACTACCTCGACGCTTGGTGATGGCCAATACTCACCACTATGAAAATTGCGATTTACACTATCGCGCTCAATGAAGAGAAGCACGTGAAACAGTGGTTCGACTCTGCAAAGGAGGCCGATCTCCTATTGATTGCCGATACCGGATCAACCGACGGCACAGTTAAAGTGGCACGAGATCTTGGAATTGAGGTGCATGAGATTGATGTTCAACCTTGGCGCTTTGATGTGGCCCGTAATCAATCACTCAACTTTATTCCCGAGGACTTTGATATCTGTATTCAAATCGATATGGATGAGGTATTGGATCCTGGGTGGCGAGAACTAGTTGAAGAGTCCTATGCGAAAGGCAACTATTGGCCAACGTACCAAATCATTATTGAGTGGAACGAGCAAAAAGAGATTCTCAAATCCTTGGATCACTTCAAAATTCACCCTCGCCACGGATTCTCATGGAAGTATCCAATTCATGAAATCGTAAGTCCAGACGATTCAATTACTTATACACGCGAACGCATTCCATTAAAGGTCTGGCATCGCCAGGATAAAACAAAATCTCGGAAATCTTATTTAGAGCTTCTCGAATCTGCTGTGCAGGAGATGCCAAATGATTGGCGAATGAACCACTACCTCACACGAGAATATATGTATGTGAAAGAGCCGAAGCTGGTAATCCAGACGGCGTCGCAGGGACTGGAGCTCGGATACGGTTGGGATGTCGAACGGGCATCCTCATGCATCTGGGCAGCAGATGCGGCACACGAACTGGGTTTCACTCATTGGGCCTACGAGTGGGCAGTTAAGGCGACGGGATATGCACCAACTTTCTACGAGGCCTGGCACTGCAGAGCTCATTATGCTCATCTGTTGGGAAAATGGCTAGATTGTTTTGATTCTGCCTCGAAGATTGATGGTCTGACAGTTCACACGCACCACCTAGTAAATCCGGAAGTCTGGCGCTGGTGGGGTTATGACTTGGCTGCTCTCTCCGCACACAATCTAGGGAAACATGAGCTGGCGCTGCACTATGGCAGGCTCGCACTTCAAGGCGCCCCGGAGGTTGATCGATTACGTACAAATCTCAATTTTTACGGTATTTCCTTTATCGAATCACGTGCATGATAGGTTTTGAAACATCATCAGCTTAGGTGCCTTAGAATTCTCGACATGCGCCTTAGAACCCTCCTTATCGTCTCATTAGTAGCAACTGGATTTGTCCCTATGCAGAGCCATGCGGCGACACCTCCAGCGATTGCATCAGTTACTCATTACGAAGGCGATATTCGGGGGCCATATACCTCTATCTATCTGGACGATTTCTCGGCCAATAACGTTGTGAAATTCACCGTTAGCAACCAGAGCTCCATCATTGCAGAGTCAACGACAGCCAGCGCTAATGCAACCATTGTTGGCACAACGCTCACCTTTACTCTTCCTCCAGTCCTTGAGGTCTCTGATTTGAATAAGGTCTATGTGACTTACCATTCTGGTTCGGATAATCGGGATTATTGGATCTTTCTCAACCCACCGAAGTTTCGCCCATACTCGTACTCGGGTGACACAAGTGCACTTGACTCAAAAACAATGTTGTATACGCCAGGCGTATTTGTTGTTGCACAGAAGAAGAATCAGATTTTCTACTTCTCGCGTACACCAAATTCGGCTTATACCTTTAAAAAACTTCGCAAAGCCGCGCATGTTAAAGGTGGCGAGGCCACGTATGCATATCTCGTGAAAACGGATGACAACCGAAAAGTAACTCAACCAGGGTTCTGGGTTTATCTCGATTCAACTTACAAGATGATTGATAGCACGACCGTCTTTAGTGTCGCTGGCGTGAAGATGCAGCCCGAGGGACACGACATCACGGTCTCACCATCGGGCAATCCAGTCGTGATGACTTACTTTCCACGAAAAGTTGATAGCAATTGGTTATCGAAGCCTTACCCAGGACCAATTTTCGACTGTGGAATCGCAGAGATTGATAAGAAATCTAATGCTGTCAACTCCTTCTCAACGTGGGATTATGTAAGTGCAAGCAAGAAAGTTTGGAAGCCAATTCTTGATAAAACCGAAACAGCAATTGATACTTCAACGGGCTATACAGCGACAGATTGGTGTCACATCAACTCGCTGGATTATGACCCTATTACTTCGCAGTACATCGTTAGCTTTAGGTCGCTGGATCGGATATTTCTTTTAAGTAAGGATTTGAAGAAGGTTAATGCCATCCTTTATCAGCCTGGCGCGCGCCAACACTTTGCCCGCATGATCAACGCGACGACAGTCACGGCCCTTGGAAATTACACGAGTGAGAGCGCTTCCCAGTTACTTACCTGGACTCTCAAGAAGGGTAAATGGAGCCTCAAGAAAGATACCTTGCCGCTTCACATGCTCTATTGCGGAAATATCAATCAGCTCTCTGCGAGCACATACTTTGTAGGCGGTGGATGTGGCACAGCAACCCCTGGCACCTATGGCTATCTTGTATCAACCACAACAACTCCATGGAGCTTGATTGGATCAATAACGAGCAGCGCGATCCCGGCGTATCGCATCGAACTCACTAACTAGCCTTATGAAGATTGAGTTCACTGGGGAGTTGATTGAGTGGAGGAGTCCCCTCCTACTTCGGCAGATTAAAGTTTTGCTGCGGATATGAGCGAATCTCAGGTTGGAGATGGAATTCATCTCGCCAGACTCGGCAGGGTCATCCCCATTCTCCCGCAACCTGGAAATCAGACTCTGGCTGGCAATCTTTACAACCCGTCAATACTTGCTTTAGACGAGGACCGATTCCTCATTTCATTTCGTATTTCGAACTACCTGCGATTTAACGGAATACCAGGGCGAAGGCTCTCTTTCCCGGGACGTTTCGGGGGAGGTTGGCTACAAGTCCACTTAGCAAATGGCGCACCAGCGGTAAAGAGTGCGATAGGTTTCTGCGAATTTAACTCCCGTGATGAAACTTTCTCTGCGCCATTCCAGGTTGATGAAGATTTCTCGGAACGGTACTCGGGGCAGGTCCACGATACCTACGGCGATGAAGATATTCGCCTTTTCCGCTCTCATGGTGAGATTCGAAGCAGTGGCACATTCATTGGTGCTGACCAATTAGGACGCATGGTCGAAGCCTCAATTCAAGTAAGCGGAAGCTCGGTTAAATACCGAGCCAGACCGATACGTCATCCGCGTGAGGATCAGTTTCAAAAGAATTGGATGCCCATCGAAGGAGATGGGAATAGATTCATTACTGACCATGAGCCGTTTCGTATCTGCACAGTAGCTGACGGCCAAGTTATTGAAGAGAGAGTAGGGAACGGGCTAAGCCACGCGCATGGCCTTCGCGGCTCGACACAGATGATTGCCTGGGATGGTGGCTATCTAGGCCTCGTTCACAACAACAATCAATCGGCTAAGTTCTCATCGAACTACAAGTTGGAGTACAAACACTATCTTCTCTTTGCTAATCACGATTTCAGTGAGGTGAAGATCAGTTCTGAATTCGTATTCTTTGGCCTCGCAGTTGAGTACTGCACTGGAATAGCTCTAGTTGGTAGCGAATTCTTCCTCACCTTTCAAGTAGCAGATTCGGCAAGTTACCTACTTAGGTTAGATGAAAGTGTGGTTCGCCGCTTACAAGGATCGGCCAAATCGTGAGCGCAGCGAGCGAACTAAGAGAGTTAGTAAATCGTCCCATTACAGTTGATTCTGCGCTGCGCATATCTTCCTTGTACTCTGAGTTAGGTAATCCGCAAGCAGCGCTCATCTGGGCTGAGCAAGCCGCTAATCAAAGTGTGCGTGAAAGTAACCTCAAAGCCTTTTCAGAGACTATCTCTCTAGTTCTCAAACTGCTGGAGGAGTCACGAAGATTCTTAAGCCTTCCCATCCTGTTGGAGATGACACGTGTAAGAGTTTATGCCCACCCTTCACTGCTGCTGCGTCGTCACTTCTGGCGAGAGTTGATACGGATATCGGGGCAGAATGGATACGGTGGTTTTCTCATGCTTATACGGTTGCCGTTAGCTCTCCTGGGTTTTTCCGATCCTCGAGGCTTTGTCAAACATTTAAGAAAGTTCCTTGAGGTAAGAGTTCTAGCCAATCGTTGAGTTGATGCTCGTCGAGGGCAATCTCTGCGACATTACGAAGCCTGCGTTCAATCTCAGTTGCCTCTTCATATCTTTTCAAGGCGCGAAGTGATCGAGCTACGTACATTTCGGCGAAGATGACTTTATCAATCCACGGATTGGGGGATAGATTCATATCCCTTATCGCTTCTGCAAATTTTGCTATTGCTTCCTCGTGTCGGCCCTGTACTTGAAATGCTCGGGCTAGTCGATACTTGGCCCAGATCAATCGCGATAATTTATCCATTGTTTCTGCGATATCGAGCGCGGATGAGGCAAAAGCCTCTGCATATAAGCCTTCACCAAGTTCGGCGTAGCAGCGGGCAATTTCAGAATCACAGAATCCAACGTTTTCTACGTCCCGTAACTTCTTGTAATGAGCTCGCGCCTCTTTAAAGGTTGAGATAGATTCTTGATAGCGCTTCAATTTCGCGAGGGCAAGAGCTGAATTGGATAGTGCGATAGCGATGTCAAGTGGTTCAGTATCTGCAACCGCTTCCCGCAGAATGGACTGGTAGCAGTCGAGGGCAACGTGCCACTGGCGCGCGTAAAGATAGAAGTCACCAGCGGTATTCATCGACTTCGCATACTGGAAATCGCCGAGTTCGAGGTAGAGATCGCCGGCTGCCTTCGATGCTTCAGCGGCCGCTTCGTATCGCTCCATCTGCCCGAGTGACCAACCGATCCCCATATTGATATGAGCGAGGGAGAGCTTGTTGGCTGAATTCTCGTTAACGTCAATAAGTTCTTTTGCTGCTTCACAGAGCGCGAGGCATTCTGCGTAATTTTCGCGGCTATATTCCATATGGCTAAGTTCCACCATGGTATCCACCCGTTGCATTCCAGATTCTTCGGGAATGCGGTTATAAAGCTCGTTAATCGGATCGCGCTCGTTGTTCGTACCCCACCACCACTCTCTGCTCTCGCCTTGCAAAAACCTGCTCGCTTGCTACTTCAACTGGGGAGGTCCTGACTTTATTCCCTGCCCCTGACATTCAGACCAGCCAAAACGGCTAGGCTTTCTCCATGACTTCAATCTCGCACATGCTCTGGTTCGACACCCAAGCAGAGGAGGCGGCTAACTTCTACGTCAGCCTCTTCAAGGACGGAAAGGTCACTGGAGTCTCCCGAGGACCGGACGGAAAGGCATTTGTTGTGAACTTCGAGATAGCTGGTTCACGCTATCTAGCGCTCAATGGAGGCCCGTTGTATACCTTTAACGAGGCCTTCTCGATCTTCGTCAATGTGGAGGACCAGGCTGAGGTTGACCACTTCTGGGACGCTCTTACAGCTGGCGGTGAAGAGAGCCGATGTGGCTGGCTCAAGGATAAGTACGGACTCTCGTGGCAGATTGTCCCGAAGGCACTTGGCGAATGTCTTGGCCATCCAGATCCCGAAAAAGCTGGAAGAGCTATGCAGGCCATGATGGGAATGAAGAAGATTATCGTTGCCGAACTTGAGGCAGCGGTCGCCTAGGCCTTCTTCTTTGGCGCCGCTTTCTTTACCGCCGCTTTCTTTGTCGAAGACTTCTTAGACTTTATATCTTTTCGAACTTCAGCCATTCGAGCACCGACTAAACCATTGAGAAGTTCAGCGTCAACCTTCCAATCAACGGGGACACCAATCGTTTTCTTCTTAACATCGTAGCCTTCAAGCTCTGATTCAAAATTTGCCATGACATCTTTACTCCAAGGCGCGAGCAGAATGTGATGGGTAGCAGTTGTAACTCCAAATACATATTGACCTTCATAACGCAACATCGGCTGATTCCAGGCAATAACTAATTCACATTCAGGATACTCACTTTGAATCGCCTTGAAAATCTTCTTGATTGTCTTTCCTTTCACCGCATCTTCATTTGCGAGAAAGTCATTGACGGTAGCGAACCTTCGCGCGCTGACTGAACCTCGGGTATACATGACGAGGGCATTCGCATGAGCCTGCGAGAATCCATAATTCTCTTTTAAGAAGGCGACTTGCTCGGGATACTTCGCCCCGTCAACCTCTTTCATGCGAGCAAACCAATACGACATCTTCTCGCCGTACTTCTTCTCAATCAGCGGGAAATACTCTTCACGATCTGCACCGGCTTTAGGCATGTTGAAAGGCTAGCAACTTGCCCCACCTTCTGTGCGTTAGGAAAGTGTTAGGAATGCTCTAAAGTCCTAATTTTCTCTTCCAGATACGCTTGGAAGGTGAAGAATGTTCCTATGTCCGCTAATCCAGGCAACTGGGATCGCTTCAACCTCTTCCGGGTCTCGACCACCCTCCTGTTGCT
Organism: uncultured Actinomycetes bacterium; assembly: GCA_903854185.1. Taxonomy (GTDB): domain Bacteria; phylum Actinomycetota; class Actinomycetes; order Nanopelagicales; family Nanopelagicaceae; genus PALSA-747. The sequence continues at coordinate 5,464 of CAINVP010000001.1, read as the reverse complement.
TAACCCGCTCCTGCTGCTCTTTGTAAAGGCGCTAACAGGGGCATTTAGCCTTACCTCCATCACACTCATCCTCCTCTGCCTGACCTCCATTCTTTCGATCGGCAACCCAGTCTGGGTGGCGATAACGGTGGCGCTAGAGGACTTCACCTTTCTCAACTACTTCCTCATCAACCCGGTTCACACCTTTCGCATTGAAAACAGCGACGACGTCGTCACGCTGATGGTCTTCCTGTTTGCAAGTATCTCGGTCTCTCTTCTATTGAAAACCCTCACAAATCGCAAAGATGAGATTGGCCTGCTTCTGGCTAAATTTGAACAACTTGGCCGGCGCCCCGAGAAGAGCGCACCCAGTCAGATTTACCGCATGGGCGCATGGCTCATTGATATTGGTCACCGAACAATCGCTCGAGATGGCGAGAGCGGCTCGAACCTGCACCTCACGCCTACCGAGTGGAAGCTCCTTGAAATCCTCGTAAAGAACGAAGGTGGTCTAGTCAGCCACGAACAGATTCTTAAATATGCGTGGGGTCAACAGTATTCGGCAGAGACTAATTACCTCCGCCTTTATCTCAGTCAGTTACGAAAGAAGTTCGAAGTAAATCCAAAGAAGCCGGTCCTACTTATCACCGAGCAAGGTGTCGGATATAGAGCGATAGCGAAACGAGTGGAACAGCAATGAGTTTTACATGGCAGGACGCAGCTACTAAACCAACAGTTCTCGAAGAGATGCCAGCTGGACCAGATCCACTTGGTTACAGCCTAAAAAAGCGCTTTCTAGGGAAGGCGCTGAACAGGCACGAGCTTTCTCACCAACGGCTTTCTAAGCGCTACGCACTCGGAATTCTCTCCAGTGACTGCATCTCTTCCTCAGCCTACGGTAGCGAGCAGATCCTAATCGCTCTGATTCCAGCCTTTGGCCTACTCTCGTTCACGGCACTTTTACCTATGACCATCGTCATCCTAACGATTCTCGTTCTGCTTACGCTTTCGTATAACAACGTGATTTCCCAGTACACCTCATCTGGTGGCGCCTACATCGTCGCGCGCGAAAATCTTGGCACCTTCTGGTCCATCGTGGCCGCGGTTGCACTCATCCTCGATTACATCGTTACCATCGCAATTCAAAGCGCCGCGGGTGTTGTAGCTGTTGCATCGTATGTACCCTCAATCGCGCCATACATATCAATAATCACCATCGGAGTTATTGGTCTCCTTACCTATGCCAATCTTCGCGGTGTACGCGAAGCCGGAAAATCCTTCGCCCTTCCAACATATTTCTTTGCTCTTTCCATGTTGGTCGTCTTTGGGATTGGTTTAATTAAAGATCTCAACGGGGGATTGGGCCATCTCTCAACAACTACATCCGGCCTGATGCCACTTGGACATAGCACTGGATTTCTCTCCATCGCCTCGGTCTTCATCCTGTTGCGTGCATTCGCAAACGGCGGTTCATCACTCACCGGCCTTGAGGCAATCTCTAACGGCGTCTCACTCTTTAAGGTTCCTGAGGGAAGAAATGCGCGTCAAACTATGAACTTTATGAGCGGACTACTTGGCACGCTGGTCTTTGGCGTCTCCTGGTTTGCGATTCGTCTACACGCCGTTCCCTACGGCTCGGGAACGCCCTCGGTCATCTCAGTCATTGCAAAGAACATTGTCGGCGAAGGACTCTTTGGCCATATCTGGTTTGGTTTCGTTCAATTCGCCACCATGCTGATTCTGATTGCCGGTGCAAATACCGTCTATAACGCCTTCCCAATCCTTGCGGCGAATATCGCCGAAGATGGCTTCCTGCCTCGCCAATTCTCAAAGCGCGGGCATAAGTTGGTCTACTCCAACGGAATTCTCGTATGCAGCGGACTAGCCATCGCACTCATTCTCTTTACTGGCGGTTCAGTTAACCGACTCGTTGCGCTCTATGCCCTTGGAGTATTCACCGCCTTCGCCATCACGGGATATGGAATGTTCGTGCATGCTCGGCGCGAGAAGGGGAAGATCTGGCGGACAAAAGCGGCGGTAAGTATTCTCGCCTCACTCACCTCTGCCCTTGTAGTCGCCATCTTTGCAACTGTGAAATTCACTGAAGGCGCATGGTTGGTCGTCATCGTTGGCCCAGCACTCGTGCTCTCGATGTATCGCCTCTCAAAGCAATATGCCCGTGAGCAAGATGCGCTCGAGCTCGACTCGCACGACGTGAGATCAGGATTAATCACTCGCCACGATGTCTCGGTCTTGGTAGATGGCGTTGATATTGCGACGCTTCGAGCTGTTCGATATGCACGTAGCCTTAAGCCACGACATCTGGAAGCTGTGCACTTTGTAATCGACGACAAGCGGGCTGAGCGCATCCAAGCACTGTGGGAGAAGACGCCAGCTCTCTCAGATATCCCACTCAAATTGGTGGATTGCCCAGATCGACGTATCCCAGCAGAAGCTGCAAAGTATGCAAAGAAAGCGGTCTCTGGCGGTATCGCAGAACTTACCCTCGTTCTGCCTCGCCGAACTTACTCTCGAGTGCTTGGCAGAGTTCTTCACGACCGCACTGCCGAAGCAATTGCTGAACCAATCTCTCGAATCAATAATGTGGTTGCAACAATTATTCCGGTTGATGTCAATGGAATTATCCATAGCCCGGACCCAATAGTTCAGGGCGTCACAGATCATGTACACGAGAACGGCGTTCAACCACACGTTCAACAGCAACTTCATCGAGTCGAGCAATTAGAGATTGATCGTCCAATAATCGATATTCCCATCAGCCATTTTGAACCGAACCTCTGCAAAATTGGTGAGGTTATCTGGCGTAAGAGGGCTCATATCCTTGGTCAAGTCACCTCGGTCTTTGCCTCTGGCTCAAAACAGAGTCCTAATCTCAGCGTAGAAGTGTGGGATGAGACTGGTGGAATCACTCTCGAGTTCCTTGGTCGCCGCCATCTTGCTGGCGTCAAAGTTGGGTCAATCATGAAGGCAGAAGGCATGGTCGGAGAGAAAGAAGGCCACCTCATCATTTTGAATCCGACTTACGAACTAACGTCTCGTTGAGAGCGAGTGACGGGAATCGAACCCGCAACTTCAGCTTGGGAAGCTGACGTGATACCACTTCACCACACTCGCGTGGTTCGTGCTGCGCTAAGTAAAGTCGTAGGGCGCGTTAAAGTCCAGAGGTAGAGTACGGATATGAAGGTTCCGCCAATCACGCAGATGAAGGAATCGCTCTCCAAAGAAGCCCTTCAGCGGTATGCCAGACATATCTCTCTGCCTGGAATTGGCATCGATGGCCAACGCGGCATCGCAAATGCGAAGGTGCTATGTATCGGAGCCGGCGGTCTTGGATCTCCAATCCTCTTGTACCTGGCAGCGGCAGGAGTTGGAACGCTAGGCATTATTGATTTCGACCGAGTCGATGCATCCAATCTTCAACGCCAAATTATTCATTCCAACTCATCGGTCGGCGAATTGAAAGTAATAAGTGCCAAGCGAGCCATAACGGAATTGAACCCGGATGTAGCGGTCGTTACCTATGCCGAGCGACTTACTCATGAGAACGCACTCGAAATTTTTTCCGAGTTTGATCTTGTTATTGATGCCACTGATAATTTCGCCACTCGCTACCTAGCAAATGATGCAGCTGTTCTTCTGCGCAAGCCCTATATCTGGGGCTCCATCTTCCAATTCGATGGCCAGGTCTCTACCTTCTGGGCCGAGCATGGTCCGTGCTATCGCTGCCTTCATGCAAACCCGCCCGCTCCGGGCTCTGTCCCGAGCTGCTCAGTTGCCGGGGTTCTCGGCGTTCTCTGCGGAACAATCGGATCTCTTCAAGCGACTGAGGCGTTGAAGTTGATTACCGGTTTTGGCGATCCACTCATCGGTCGTGTGCTCTCCTATGACGGATCGAGTAGTGAATCCGAAATCATTACGCTGAAGAAGAATCCCAATTGCCCCATCTGTTCAACAACTCCAACACAGACCGCCCTCCTTGAGTCGTACGAGGATTTCTGCGGCGAATATGGTGGCATCGGAGTCGGTGAGATGAAAGCAAAATTAGCTACTAAGCCAACCCCAGTACTTATTGATGTTCGTGAAGTAATCGAGTGGGATGCTGGGCACATTGAAGGTGCCGTCCTAGTTCCACTATCTGGTTTATTGGCAGGTGAAGCAGATAACCTTCTTGCGGCAGCTCCGGAGATCATCTTCTATTGCCGCTCAGGCAAGAGGTCGGAGACCGCCCTTCGCTATGCCCGGACCGCTGGTTATCGTTCATCAACGCATTTAGCAGGCGGATACATCGCCTATTCGCAAGGGGCGTAGTAAGCCCTTTAGTGTTAAGGTATCAAAATGACTGAGAAGCGCCAGCCATCGTTGACCCACCTTGATTCTGAAGGTCAGGCACAGATTGTTGATATCACTGACCGCGCAGCAACCTTCCGCACTGCTCGGGTAACTGGTCGAGTTCTCATCTCACAAACTGTTGTTGAACTCATTGAGAAGAATGGCATCTCCAAGGGAAATGTCCTTGAGATCGCCCGAATCGCCGGAATCATGGGCGCAAAGAAGACATCAGAACTCATCCCGCTCTGTCACCCCATTGCAATCACCGGAGTTGATCTTCAACTCGTCTTAGCTGATGGTGCAATCGATATCTCTGCAACAGTGAAGACCACTGACCGCACCGGTGTTGAGATGGAGGCCTTCACATCAGTCTCAGTTGCCGCGCTCACAATTATTGACATGATTAAAGCCGTGGATCCAACCGCTAGCATCACAGCAATTGCGCTGCAAGAGAAGGATGGCGGTAAGAACGGGCACTGGGTCCGTCCATAGTGGAACCTCGAGTTCGAACTAGCGTTACTTCCGAGCCTATCGACATGGCTGCACTTCGCAACGAGGCTGTGAGCGCAGCCACCGGTGCAGTCGTCACTTTTAGTGGGGATGTGCGAAACCATGATGGTGGTCGCGCAGTCATCTCACTTGATTACGAGGCGCACCCATCGGCATCAGAAGTCCTCGCCGTGGTTGCTGCAGAGATTGTCAGTGAATATCCACTTCAGTCACTCATCATTGAACATCGATACGGCTCACTTGCTATCGGAGATACTGCCTTGGGCGTAGCAGCAGCATCAGCCCACCGAAAGGATGCCTTTGCCGCCTGTTCGGCAGCCGTTGATCGGGTAAAAGAGAAGTTGCCGATGTGGAAGCACCAATTCTTTAAGGATGGCACTGACGAGTGGGTGAACTCGGCGTGAGCGAGCTCATCGATTCTTTTGGTCGAGTACATCGCGACCTGCGCATCTCACTTACCGACAAGTGCAATTTACGCTGCTCGTACTGCATGCCTGAAGCGTTCAACCAGTGGATTCCCTCCGCTGAGCATCTGACTACTGCAGAACTCGTCGAGACTATCGGCATCGCAGTTGATACTGGAATCACTGAGATTCGCCTTACTGGAGGCGAGCCACTTCTTCGC